>NZ_JBHVPD010000145.1:0-19605 GCF_042887525.1 Kitasatospora sp. NPDC057936 | reverse complement strand
GTCGGGACGTCCGGGGCCCTCGCGCGCGTGCGTGGGTGCGCTAGCTGCCGACGAAGGCGGCGAGCAGCAGCCAGACCACCGGGGCGGTCGGCAGGAGCGAGTCCAGCCGGTCCATGATCCCGCCGTGGCCGGGCAGCAGCGTGCCCATGTCCTTGATGCCGAGGTCGCGCTTGATCATCGACTCGCCCAGGTCGCCCAGGGTCGCCGTGACGGCCGCGCAGCCGCCCAGGATCAGGCCCTGCCACCAGCTGCCGCCGTCGATGATCAGCTGCATCAGCAGGGCGCCGGCCAGCATCGACAGGCCGATGCCGCCCGCCAGGCCCTCGCGGGTCTTGCCCGGGCTGATCGTCGGGGCCAGCTTGTTCTTCCCGAACTTGTAGCCCACCGCGTAGGCGCCGGTGTCGCTGCAGATCGTGACGATCAGGAAGAGCACGATGCGCTGGGGGCCGTCGTCGGCCGCCAGCATCATCGCCACGAAGGTCGCGAGGAACGGCACGTAGAAGGCGGTGAACACGCCCGCCGTTATGTCCCGCAGGTAGTTGTCCGGCGGCTCGGCCATTCGCCAGACCATCACCGCGAGCCCGGTCAGCGCGAGCGAGGCCGCGGCCCACTGGACCCCGGCCCAGTAGCCGGTGGCGATCATCGCGATGCCGCCCGCGACCAGCGGGACCAGCGGCGCCTTGATCTGCTTGCGCTCGGACAGCCGGCTCGTCAGCTCCCAGACGCCGACCGACGCCGCGGCCATCACGACGACGAGGAACAGCGCCTTCACCACGAACAGCGAGGCGATGATCACCGCGCCGAGACCGACCCCGACCCCTATCGCGGCCTGGAGGTTACGGCCGCCGCGCTGCTTGCGGGGCTGGGGCTGCGGCTCGGGCTGGGCCACGGGCGTCTCCTGCCCTGGGTGGGACGACGGCACGAAGGGGGGATGCCCGGCCGCCGGGTGGCTCGACGGAGGCGCGGGGTGCGCCGGAGCCCCCGGGTACGGCGGAGCGCCGTGGCCGGGGGCGGGGGCGACGTCATCGGTCATCGCGCGCAGCACGACGGTCTCCGACGCGCCCGGCACCGCCGCAGCGGGATGCTCGTCCCGGAACAGCGGACCGCTCAGCCGGCCCGCCTCCCGCGCCTGGCCCGCGTCCTGGCGGGCCGAGGGGTGCGCACCGGCCGCCGGGCCCGCGGCCGGACCGCCGGGCAGGCCGGGGCCGACGGGCGGGACCGGGTCGGCCGGTACGGGAGGCATGACCTGAGTCTCCTCCGCGTCGGGGCCCCAGTACACCGGGGGCTGCGACGCGTGACCCGTTCGGCCGCCCTGGTCGCCCGGGACGGCGCCGGGCGCACCCTGGGCGACCTGCGGGCCCGGTGCGGCGGGATCGCCGTACCCCGGCGCCGTGGGATCGGCGTACCCGGGCGCCGCGTGCGACGGCTGCCGGGGGGCCTGCGGCTGCGGTGCCGGGCGGTAGGGCTGGAACTGCTGGTCGGATGGGCCCCAGTAGCCAGGGGCGTCAGGGGCGTCGTTCATCAGACTTCGAGCAGCTCGGCTTCCTTGTGCTTGAGCAGCTCGTCGACCTGGGCCACGTACTTGGCCGTGGTGTCGTCGAGCTCCTTCTCGGCGCGGCGGCCCTCGTCCTCGCCGACCTCGCCGTCCTTGACCAGCTTGTCGATGCCGTCCTTGGCCTTGCGGCGCACGGCGCGGATCGAGACCTTGGCGTCCTCGCCCTTGGTGCGGGCGATCTTGATGAACTCCCGGCGGCGCTCCTCGGTGAGCTCGGGCAGCACCACCCGGATGATGGAGCCGTCGTTCGAGGGGTTGACGCCCAGGTCGGAGTCGCGGATGGCCTGCTCGATGGCCTTCAGCGCGGTCTTGTCGAACGGCGAGACGACCGCCATCCGGGGCTCCGGCACCGAGAACGAGGCCAGCTGGTTGATGGGGGTCACGGCGCCGTAGTACTCGGCGACGATCTTGGCGAACATCGCCGGGTGGGCACGGCCGGTGCGGATGGCCGCGAGGTCGTCCTTGGCGACGAGGACGGCCTTCTCCATCTTCTCCTCGGCCTCGAGGAGGGTCTCTTCGATCACTGTGGTCTCCCTGTCCGGTTCATCTGCTGTTGTCCCGACCGGTGTCGGCGTGGCGCCCGGTCACGGCGCCGACGCCGTCCCGTACGGCTGGTTGCTGCTCAGGCCCGGACGGAATCCTGGCTGATGAGTGTGCCGATCTTCTCACTCTTCACCGCGCGCGCGATATTGCCCTCCGCGAGCAGCTCGAACACCAGCATCGGGAGGTTGTTGTCCTTGCACAGCGTGATGGCGGTGAGGTCGGCGACCTTCAGGTCGCGGGCGATGACCTCGGAGTACTCCAGCGCGTCGAACTTGACCGCGTCCGGGTTGGTCCGCGGGTCGGAGTCGTAGACGCCGTCCACGCCGTTCTTGCCCATCAGCAGGACGTCCGCGTGGATCTCCAGCGCCCGCTGGACGGCCGTGGTGTCGGTGGAGAAGTACGGCATGCCCATACCGGCGCCGAAGATCACCACGCGGCCCTTCTCCAGGTGCCGGACGGCCCGCAGCGGCAGGTACGGCTCGGCGACCTGGCCCATCGTGATCGCGGTCTGGACGCGGGTCTCGATGCCCTCCTTGACCAGGAAGTCCTGGAGCGCGAGACAGTTCATCACGGTGCCGAGCATGCCCATGTAGTCGGACCGGGCCCGGTCCATGCCACGGACCTGCAGCTCCGCGCCGCGGAAGAAGTTGCCGCCGCCGATGACCACGGCGACCTCGGTGCCGGCGCGCACGACCGTGGCGATCTCCCGGGCGATCGCGTGCACGACGTCCGGGTCGACGCCGAGCCCGCCGCCACCGGCGAAGGCTTCACCGGACAGCTTCAGCAGCACCCGGCGGCGCGAGCCGTCCTTGGGGTCCTGCGCGGTCTCCTGCGTCTCCTGCATGGGACTTCTCCTTCTGCACCTACTTGGTTCACAGACGCGGGTGTGCGGGTGCCCGGTCTGCGCGTACACGCGAGGAGGCCACTGCCGCGGGAACCGGTTCGGTGTCCTGCACGGCAATGGCCTCCTCGTCGTTCATGGTGCCGACGCGGCCCGCCCGTGGCGGTTGTCGCTGGGTGAGCCCGTTCGGCGTTCCTCCCGCCCGGGTCAGCGGGCGGGGGCGGTTCCCAGCGTAAGCGCGCCGGGGACCAGGGGGAACGTGGCTCAGGCGCCGACGCGGAAGCGGGCGAAGCGCTTGAGGGCGACGCCGTTCTCCTCGAGGACCTTGGCGACGGACTTCTTGTTGTCCTTCGCGAAGGCCTGCTCCAGGACGGAGTTCTCCTTCACGAAGCCGGTGACGCGACCCTCGACGATCTTCGGCAGGGCGGCCTCCGGCTTGCCCTCCTCGCGAGCGGTGGCCTCGGCGACGCGACGCTCGTTCTCGATGTCCTCGGCCGGGATGTCCTCGCGGGACAGGTACTTCGGCGCGAAGGCGGCGATGTGCTGCGCGACGTCCTTGGCGACCTCGGCGTTCTCCTTGTCCAGCTCGACCAGGACGCCGACGGCCGGCGGCAGGTCGGGGCTGGTCTTGTGGAGGTAGACCGCGACGAAGCCGTCACCGTCGAACTGGGCGAAGCGACGGAAGACGATCTTCTCGCCCAGGGTCGCGTTGGCCTCGTCGACGAACTGCTGGACGGTCTTGCCGGCCTCGATCTCGGAAGCCAGGGCGGCGTCCAGGTCGGCCGGGGCGGTCTTGGCCACGTGGGCGGCGATCGCGTCGGCGACCTTGACGAAGTTGTCACCCTTGGCGACGAAGTCGGTCTCGCAGTTGAGCTCGACCAGCACGCCGGACTTCTTGTCCTCGGCGATCAGCGCGGCGACGGCGCCGTTGGAGGCGTCACGGCCCTCGCGCTTGGCGACGCCCTTCTGGCCCTTGATGCGCAGGAGCTCGACGGCCTTCTCGACGTTGCCCTCGGCCTCGTCCAGGGCCTTCTTGCAGTCCATCATGCCGGCGCCGGTGAGCTCACGGAGCTTCTTGACGTCCGCGGCGGTGAAGTTCGCCATGGTGTGAATCTCTTCTCGCGTCTCGCGTGTCTGCGTGGGGATGTGCCGGGACCGTTGTACCGGTCCCGGCACGGGAGAGAGGGGCACCTACCGGCGTCGTACCGGCGAGTGCCCCTCACCCTTGGTACGTCAGGCCTGCTCGGCCGGAGCCTCGGCGGCCGGGGCCTCGGCGGCAGGGGCCTCAGCGACAGGAGCCTCGGCGGCGGCGGGGGCCTCCTCGGCCTTCTTCTCGCCCTCGATGAGGTCCTTCTCCCAGTCGGCCAGCGGCTGGTCGGCACCCGGCTCGGCCTTGGCGTCGCCCTTGGCGACACCGGCGCGGGACTTGAGGCCCTCGGCGACGGCGTCGGCGATCACGCGGGTCAGCAGGGTGACGGAGCGGATCGCGTCGTCGTTGCCCGGGATCTTGTAGTCGACCTCGTCGGGGTCGCAGTTGGTGTCGAGGATGGCGACGACCGGGATGTTGAGCTTCCGGGCCTCGCCGACCGCGATGTGCTCCTTCTTGGTGTCCACGATCCACACGGCGCTGGGAACGCGCTGCATGTCACGGATACCGCCGAGGGTCTTCTCCAGCTTGTCGTGCTCGCGCTGGAGGACCAGGAGCTCCTTCTTGGTGAGGCCGGAGCCGGCCACGTCCGAGAAGTCCAGCTCGCCGAGCTCCTTGAGGCGCTGCAGACGCTTGTAGACGGTCGAGAAGTTGGTCAGCATGCCGCCGAGCCAGCGCTGGTTCACGTAGGGCATGCCCACGCGGGTGGCCTGCTCGGCGATGGCCTCCTGGGCCTGCTTCTTCGTGCCGACGAAGAGGACGCTGCCGCCGTGGGCAACGGTCTCCTTGATGAACTCGAAGGCGCGGTCGATGTAGTTCAGCGACTGCAGGAGGTCGATGATGTAGATGCCGTTGCGCTCGGTGATGATGAAGCGCTTCATCTTCGGGTTCCAGCGGCGGGTCTGGTGACCGAAGTGGACGCCGCTCTCCAGCAGCTCCCGCATCGTGACGACGGCCATAGCCGTTCTCCTCAGGTGTTACGGCCCGGCTGCCGCGCAGGCCGTCCCGGGGCTCGCGCGATGGCGCTCCCCGTTCGGGTGACTGCGTGTACGGCCGGGTCAGGCTCGGTTTGTCCGTGGCGGTCAGGTGACAGCCACGCCTGACGCCCCGAACGTGCCGAGCCGCTTGAACCCGCTCGGTCGGGGACCGGGGCGGGCTCGGCGGACCGAGCGGCACTCGCACCTGGCGGGGGCGGCGGCCGAGCCGCATCCGTCCACCGGTGGCGGGGCGTGCGAAGTCGACCCGGCGGACCGGGTCGCGTGTGAAGTGTACGGGAAGCGCCGAGTGGGGGGCGACTCCGCAGGTGGCGGAGGGGCCGCGGACGGGGCGGCCGCCCGGCGGCACGGGCGCCCCCGGCGCGGGCCGGAGCGCGGTCGGAGTGTGGTCGGAGTGTGGTCGGATTCTGGTCGGAGTGCCGTCGCCACGACGTTCGCCACGACGTTCGCTACGACGTTCGCGACGGTGGGTCCGCGGGGCCGCCGGGAAGCGCTTGTACACCGGATGACGGCGTCCGTACACCCATTCGGGGGATACCGCTCGTTCGCGGGGACGGTTTGTCCACAGGAATCCCGAAGGGGGTGGTGTGGGCGCTTCTCGGCCTGGACGCTCGGGCGCATGACTGGTCGTGGTGGGGTTCGGGGGATGTCGTCGACTTTGTCGGCTTTGTCGGCTTCGTCGGCGGCATTCTCGGCGCTGTTCGTGGTGCTGTGCGTTGTGATGGTGCTCGTCCTGGCGGGTGCTGCGGCCGCGCGCGGTCTTGGGTCTCTTGCCGTGGCGGGGCGTTCGGGCCCGGGTGACTCCGGGGACGGCGTCTCTGCCGGACCAGTGGGTGGACGGGCATGGCCGGTGGGTGGGCCCGGCGGGGTGCTCGGGCGGTTCGTGGCACCGGCGAAGCCGTGGTCCGCCGGGCACCGCGGCGTGGACCTGGCCGCCCCGGCGGCAGCGGAGATCAGGGCTGCGGCTCCGGGAGTGGTCACGTTCTCCGGGCTGGTCGCGGGCCGCCCGGTGGTGACGGTGACACACCCCGGCTCGGGGGCTCCCGCCCTGCGGACCACCTATCTCCCCGTCACCGGCACTGTGCCCGTGGGCGGCACGGTCGGCGCCGGGCAGGTGATCGGGCGGCTGGCCCCGCTCGCCCCGCTCGCCGGAGAGGGACGGCACTGTGCCGGGCGGGGCTGCCTGCACTGGGGTCTGCTGCGCGGCGACCGCTACCTCGACCCGCTCGCCCTGTTCGGCGCGGGCGCGGCGCGGCTGCTGCCGACGGGTTCGCCGACGGGCGCCTCGCCTCGACCGGGGCGACCTGTGCCGATCGGCGGCTCAGCCGCGAAGGATCCGGCGGTTCAGCCGCGGGAGAGACCGTACAGGGCCATCGCGACGGCGGCGTCGGCGATCTGCTCGGGGCTCTCGGCGAGGCCACCGACCGCGGCTCCTGCCGCCGCCAGTTGCTCGCCATGGCGGACGGCCGCCTCGACGACCCCCTGGAGCAGCGCCGCGGTGAGCCTCGGCTGAGTGTGGCCAAGCTCTTCCAGGGCCAGGGTGACCAGGCCGACCAGCTTCCCGTGCGCCGCCCGGATCCGCTCGCGCGCGGCCTCGTCGAGCTCCAGCGCCGAGATCGCCACGACCGCCCGGTGGCGCGGATCGGCGGCGAGCGCCAGCTGTCCCCGGACGTAGGCCTCGATGCGGCCGGCCGCCGTGTCGCAGCTCTCCATCCCGGCCTCGATCTCGGCCGCCCAGAGCGGGAAGTCCATCTCGCACAGCGCCTCGACCACCGCGGCGCGGGAGCGGAAGTACTCGTAGACCGAGGAGCGCGCGAGCCCGGTCCGCGCCGCGAGGGCGGGGAAGGTCAGCGCCTCCATGCCCCCCTCGGTGAGCAGGACGCGGGCAGCGTCGAGGAGAGCTGCCCGCTGCAGCTGGCGATGCTCGGCCACCGTGGCCGCTCGGATCTTCGGCACGCTCCCACTTTACGGAGACCTACACGCGGCCGATACGCCGCCGCGCAAACCTCGGGCTGCCCGGCCGGAACCGCACGCCCGAGCGGGCGGCCGCACGCACTACCGGACGTCCGACAGCTTGGCGCGCAGCTGCAGGACGGACTTGGTGTGGATCTGGCTCACCCTGCTCTCCGTCACCCCGAGGACCTGGCCGATCTCGGCGAGGGTCAGGCCCTCGTAGTAGTAGAGCGTCACCACCGTCTTCTCGCGCTCCGGGAGGGTGTTGACCGCCTGGGCCAGCAGCCTGCGCAGCTCCCGGTCCTCGGCCACCTCGACGGGGTTGTCGGCGCCGTGGTCCTCCAGGGTGTCCACCAGGCTCAGCCGGTCGCCGCCCTCCCCCACGGGGTGCAGCAGCTCGTCGAGCGCCACGACGTTGGCGAGCGACAGCTGGCTGAAGATGGCGTGCAGGTCCTCGATCGCGATGCCCATCTCCGCCGCGACCTCGGGCTCGTGCGGGGTCCGGCGAAGCCGGGCCTCCAGCGTCGCGTACGTCCGCTCGACCGCCTTGGCCTTCTGCCGCACCGAGCGCGGGATCCAGTCCAGTGCCCTCAGTTCGTCGATGATCGCGCCGCGGATGCGGCTGATCGCATAGGTCTCGAACTTGATGGCCCGGTCGATGTCGAACTTCTCGATCGCGTCGATCAGCCCGAAGACCCCGGAGGAGACGAAGTCGGCCTGCTCGACGTTGGAGGGCAGACCCACCCCGACCCGGCCCGCCACGTACTTGACGAGCGGTGAGTAGTGCAGGATCAGCTGCTCCCGCAGCCGCTGGTCGCCGGTCTCCTTGTAGGAGCGCCAGAGTTCCTCCAGCGCGCTGCGCGCGGGGCTGCCCGCCTCCGGCCCTCGGCGGGGCGAAGGCGCCGACGGGCTCGCGGACGGGGCCGACGGCGGGGGCAGCGCTTGGGCCCGGGGCGGAACCTGGGCCGGGCATGGGGCCTGAGCCGGGGGCGGAGCCTGCGTCGGGGATAGGGCCGGGGATGGGGCCTGCGTCGGGGGCAACGCTGGAGCCGGGGGCGGAGCCTGCCGTCCCGGTCCGGGCGGGGGCGCCGGTGGTGGCACCGCCTCGGGCGCCTCCGTGACGGCACTCGCCCCGGTCGGACCGTCGGCGGCTGCGCCGATCCACGTGCCCGTACCGACCACGACCTCGCCCCCGCCGGTACCGGCGTCAGCCCCGTCGACCGCGTCGGACCCGACGGCATCGGGGCCGGCCGGGTCGGGACCGGCGGCATCGGCGGGCTGGCCGGGCACCGACGCCGGCCGGCCGCCCTGCCGTGACAGGCTCCCCATCGCCCCCGTCGCCTTGGGCGGGTACTCGGTCACGGGGCGCCGCTCGGTGCGCGGTCCTCCCGAGGACCGGGCGCCACCGGTCACTCTGTGTCCGGGAATGTGTGTGGGCATGCGTTGGTCTGCGCCGTTCTGCCGAGTCATGTGCTGATAGGGAAGGCATGTGGAGCGTAGCGTGACCGACTCACTGCAATGCGCTACCGCCACTCGGTCGTCCCTCGATCCGGTGGCGTTCTCGTCACCGGATCCGGGCACCCGCAGTGGACGAACCGGTTCGGCAGGTCAACCCCCCGATCTCCCGTCACTCCTTCTTGCAGCCCCCATCAGCGCAGCTGTTCGCCTCTCCCCGCGATCACCTCCTCCGCACGATTCGCCAGTGCGCGCCGTGCCGCTCCACGAAGCCGAGCGAGCCCAACTCGTAGAGCCGCTGGAGCACTTCGTCCGGCGGCAGCCCCGACTGCCGGGCCAGCCGCTCGATCGGCGCGCCCTCGGCCGTCGCCGGCACGGCCTCCAGCACCCGTGCGACCGGCGGCTCCAGCAGGTCCCGCGGCAGGACCGGCCCGGCCCGCGGCGGCGCGAGGTCGTCCCCGATCGCACCGATCAATTCCGTCACCTCCGCCGCGTCGGTGACCAGCGTGGCGCCGCCGCTGCGGATCAGGGCGTGCACGCCCGCCGAGAGTTCGGAGGTGACCGGCCCGGCCACGCCCATGGTGTGCCGGTTGAGGTCCCGCGCCCGTCTGGCCGTGCTCAGTGCCCCGCTCCGCACGGCCGCCTCCACCACCACGGTGCCCCTGGTGAGGGCCGCGATGACCCGGTTGCGCAACACGAAGCGGAAGCGGTTCGGGTGCTCCCCTGGCGGTAGTTCGCTGACCAACAGGCCCTGGACCCCGATCCGCCGGATCAATTCGGCGTTGCCCTTGGGATACGCGACATCGACCCCGCAGGCGAGGACACCGACGGTCAGCCCGCCCACCGCCAGGGCTCCGCGGTGGGCGGCGGCGTCGATCCCGTAGGCGGCTCCGGACACCACCACCCAGCCCCGCTCGGCGAGTTGGGCCGACAGCTCCCCCGCGACGTGCGCGCCGTAGGCCGTGCAGGCCCGGGAGCCCACCACCGCCACCGAGCGGAGGGCCAGCAGGCGCAGCGACCCGGTACCGGTCGTCCAGAGCCCGACCGGCCGCCCGTCGCCCAGGTCGTCGAGCTGGCTGGGCCACTCCGTGTCCCCCGGAATGATGAAGCGTCCACCGGAGGCTCGTACCCGTTCCAGGTCCTCGGCCGGGTCCAGACCGGGGAGTCTCGCCTGGTAGCCGGCCAGGCGGGGCCCGTCGAGCCCGGGGTGGTCGGGCACGGCGCCCTCCCGGATCGCCTGGACCACCTCGACGGCGGCGAGCTGGCGGAGCCACCGGCCGACCACCGCGTCCCCGGGCTCGCTCAGGCGGCTGAGCAGTACCCGGGCGAGCCGCTCCGGCTCGGGCTGCGCGGCCGACGTCGGCGGCGGCGGCTGCGGCTGCGGCTGCGGCTGCGGCTGCGGCTGTTGAGGATCCGCCGTCATCCGGTTCATGCGTCACCGTCCTCGTCCGCCGGGTACTCGTCGCGGGCTCCTCCGATTGGGCCCTTCCCTGGACTGCTCCGCTGAGCGGGGACGCCCCCGAGACGCCCGAAGGCGCGTTCGGTGAGCGGCAGGCCGTGCTCCACGCCGGTGCGCAGGACCAGCGCCGTCCGCACGTCCCGTTGGTCCGGTCGGTCCCGGCCGGCGAGGTCCGCGACCGTCCAGGCGACCCGGAGCACCCGGTCCAGGCCTCGGGCGGTGAGCAGCCCGCGCTCCAACTGCCGTGCGGCGTCGTTCAGTGCGCCGGGGGCGAGCTGCCAGCGCGTCCGCAGTTCGTGCCCCGGAACCTCGGCGTTGACCCGCCAGGGCGTGCTGGCCAGCCGGGCGGCCGCCCGCTCCCGCGCGGCCAGCACCCGGGCCGCGATGATCTCGGTGGTCTCCGCCGTGGTGTCCCGCTCCATGAGCTCGACCCTGGTCACCGGGGCGACCTGGACCTGGAGGTCCACCCGGTCGAGCAACGGCCCCGACAGCCGCCCCTGGTAGCGGCTCACCATCGCCGGGGTGCACTCGCACCCCTCGCCCCGCCGTGAGTACCGGCCGCACGGACAGGGATTGGCCGCGAGGCAGAGCAGGAACCGGGCCGGGAGCCGGAGCGATCCGGCCGAGCGCGCGATCACCACCTCGCCCGACTCCAGCGGCTGCCGCAGCGCGTCGAGCACCCGGACGGGGAACTCCGGTGCCTCGTCCAGGAACAGGACGCCCCGGTGGGCCAGCGACACCGCGCCCGGTCTGGGCAGGCCGCTGCCGCCACCCACGATCGCCGGCATGGTGGTCGAGTGGTGCGGGGAGCAGTACGGGGCGCGGTCGATCAGCGGACGGCCCGCCGGGAGCAGGCCCGCCACCGAGTGCACCGCGGTGACCTCCAGCGCCTCCTTCTGTGTGAGCGGCGGGAGCAGCGAGGGCAGCCGCTCGGCCAGCATCGTCTTGCCGGCCCCCGGCGGCCCCTTCAGGTACAGGTGGTGTCCCCCGGCGGCGGCGATCTCCAGGGCCCGCCGGGCCTCGTACTGACCGGCCACGTCGGCCATGTCGAGGCGGGCCGCCTTGTCGTCGGGCAGGCCCCGCACGCCCGCGCTCGGCAGCATGAGCCCGGCCATCAGGGGATCGGGGCGGCCCGTGATCGGATCGGGCGGCTCCTCCGGCGCGGGCACACCGGTGAGGACGGCGAGCAGCTGGCGCAGGCTGCGGACCCCGATCACCTTCGCCCCGGGGACGAGCGAGGCCTCGGCCGCCGTCTGCTCGGCGACGACGACCCGCTCGTACCCGGCGTCGGTGGCGGCCAGCACCGAGGGCAGCACTCCGCGGACGGGCCGCACCCGGCCGTCCAGCCCCAGTTCGCCGATGATCAGCAGGTCGGCGATGGCCGACGGGTCGAGCCGCTCGGCGGCGGCCAGCACGGCGCAGGCCACCGCGAGGTCGAAGCCGCTGCCGCTCTTGGGCACGGAGGCGGGGCTGAGGCCGACGGTCAGCTTGCGCTGCGGCCACGCCTCGCCGCTGTTCACGACGGCCGCGCGCACCCGGTCGCGGGCCTCGGACAGCGCCTTGTCGGGCAGGCCGACCAGGGTGAACGCGGCCACCCCGGGCTCCAGATCGGCCTGGACCTCGACGATCACCCCGTCGACGCCGACCAGCGCGACGGAACAGGTACGGGCGAAGGCCATCAGACCACCCCCCGCAGGTGGTCCACCGAGGCGGCGCCCCGGGACCGGTTGATGACCGCGACCAGGTCGATCCGCACCCCGCCCGGCGGGACGGGCGGCCACTGCGGATCGGCGGGCCCGGGGTCGTACCCGGGCCCGGCCAGCTGCGCGAAGTGCGCGGGCCAGCGCTCGGCCAGCCACCGCTCGGCCAGCCGCTGCAGCCGGGCCGCCTTGGCCTGGTCGATGGCCTCGGTCGGCTGCTGGAAGCCCCGCTCGGAGCGGGTCTTCACCTCGCAGACCGCCACGGTGTCGCCGTCGAGGGCGACGATGTCCAGCTCGCCCTCGGCGCAGCGCCAGTTGCGGTCCAGGATGCGGAGTCCGTCCTCCGCGAGGCGGCGGGCGGCGACCCGCTCGCCGTAGCGGCCGAGGCTGGTCTTGCTCGGCCTGTCCGGCCCGCCCTGGCGGGCCTGCCGGGTGATCGCGCCCTGCGCGGTCGGGTTCTGCACGGTCGTGTTCTGCACGGTGACCACCTCCGCCGTGGAGGTTGCAACGCCGTGCTCGACGGGACCCGGTATTTCCCTATTCCTGTGGACAACTCGCGCCTGTGGATAACTTCCGTCACCCGCAGGAGTGAGAATCCCCGATTGCGCGAAATTCCCCTGGACAACGCGGAACCGGGCGGTCCAACGTCAGTTCCCGAAGCCGGCGTCGTCCGAGGGCAGCTCCAGATCGCTCTTCGCGAGTTCCTCGATGTTCACGTCCTTGAAGGTCAGCACCCGGACCTTGCGGACGAACCGGGCCGGCCGGTACATGTCCCAGACCCACGCATCCGCCATCGACACCTCGAAGAAGACCTCACCCTGGACCGAGTGCACCTGCAGCTCGTAGTCGTTGGTGAGGTAGAAACGTCGCTCGGTCTCGATCACGTACTTGAACAGGCCGACGACGTCCCGGTACTCCCGGTAGAGCTTGAGCTCCATCTCGGTCTCGTACTTCTCGAGATCTTCGGCACTCATCCAGGCGTCCCCTCAACTTGTCACGTCCACCCATTGTGGACCACCGCACCCACGCTCAGAGCCGTACCGGAGCGACCGGCGGGCCCTGTACCAGCAGTCGCTCCAGGAAGTCGGCCAGTCCGGCCGGGTAGACCGTCTCGGCGGTCCGCCTCAGCTCCTCGAGCGTCCACCAGCGTGCCGCGAGCAACTCGGCGTGTTCCTCGTCGCCCATGCCCGAGTGGTCGAGGCCGGTGGCCTCGGTCCGGGCCAGGTGGAACCACTGCTCCTGCTCGTAGCGCTGTCCCCGGAAGGAGAACGACACCGTGCCGTACCCCACCAAGGGCCCCAGCTCCACGCCCCGCAAACCGGTTTCCTCCACGAGCTCCCGCGCGGCGGCGTCGCGCACGTCCTCCCCGGGTTCCAAACCGCCTCCCGGGGTGAACCACCAGGTCACGTCCGGCACCGCCGGATCCGAGCCCAGGAAGAGGAGGACGCGGTCCGACCCGTCCAGCAGCAGGATCCGCGCCGCCTGGCGACGCCGTACCGTCATGGCAGCTCTTCACACCCCTTCCGTCCGCACCGGTGGTGGTACCGATCCTGCCACCCGACGCGTCCATCCGGGGCGATGTTCGACAGAGCGGCCCGGCAGGCGGCGGCCGCGCTCAGGATGCGCGCCCCCGACGGAACCGGCGGGCCAGACCGGCCACGCCGCCCACCGCCGAGGTCACGACGATCAGCGCCGCGCCGGCCACGGTGGCCACCGCCGCCGGGACCAGCGGACCGGGCTGAGCGGCCCGCGGACCGGCGAGGCCGTCGAACGCCGTGGTCCGGGTGAACCCACCCATCCGGCCGAACGGCATCGCCGTCGCCTCCACCCGGGCCTCGACGGCGTCGGCCGCGACGGTCCCGCCGTCGACCGACAAGTGGGTGCGGGAGTCGAGCGAGACGATCCGGTTGTCGCCGAGCAGGAAGAGCCGCCCCTGCGGCACCGTGACGCTGAAGGCCGTGCCCTGCGGACCCTGCGCCGCGAGGTAGGGCTCGGCGACCGGGGTCCCGTTCACCGTCAGCCCGCGGCCGTCCTCGGCGGAGGCCACGGTGTCCCCGCCCACCGCGACGACCCGCTTGACCATGAGCTCGCCGCCCCAGGCCTGGTCCTTGAAGACCACGACGTCACCCCGGCCGACGGAGCCGCCGTCGGTCTTCCGGGCGAGCACCGTGTCCCCGACCTCCAGTGTGGGGGACATCGAGCCCGAGGGGATGTTGTAGGGCCGGTAGCCGACCGCGATCACAGCGAAGCCGCCGACCAACAGCACCAGGCCGAGCCCGATCAGGACGCCCTGGATCACGGCGGCCGCCCGGTGGCGCGGCCGGGTGGGCGTGACCGGCCGGTCGGCGGTCTGTTCCACGACACTGCTCATCGACACCGTCCAGCTCTGACCCGCCGGAGCACGCCCCGGGTGCGCCGGAGGCACAGGCGGAAAACCCGTCGGGCCGTGGCACGTCCGAGCAGATTACTCGTCGGTACCACGGCCCGCGCAAGAGCTGGGGAGGAGCTGCCGGAGCTCAGGAGTCCTTCCGGCGGTCCGACCTGTTCCGCACCCGGCGCACCAGTGGGAGCAGCGCCACGGCTCCCGCCGCGCCGGCCACCGGCGGCACCAGCGGCACGCCCGCCGCCAGGCCCTTCTGGTCGAAGGTGCTCGGCACCGGCAGCGTCGCCCAGCGGTCGATCGGCCAGGCCACCACGAAGGCGCGCCCGATCACGTCGTCCACCGGAACGGTCCCGCCGCCCGGCTGGTCCATGTGGAAGCGGGAGTCCAGCGAGTCGTCGCGGTGGTCGCCCATCACCCAGATCCGGCCCGACGGCACCTTCAGCGGTCCGAAGGTCCGGCTGCAGGGGTTGTTGCCCGGGAAGATGTACGGCTCGTTGAGCGCGACGCCGTTCACCTTGACCGGACCGCCGCTCTCGCACTCGACGGTGTCGCCGCCGACCGCGATGACCCGCTTGATCAGGTCCTTCTCGTTGGCCGAGGGCATCAGGCCGACGAAGCTGAGGACGTCCTGCACCCCCCGGAGGAAGGAGTTGCTGCTCTGCTGGACGGGCTCGTCGTTCAGCCAGCCGCCCGGGTCGTGGAACACCACGACCTCGCCGCGCTCGGGCTCGGCCCCGAACCAGGGGGTCAGCTTGTCCACGAGGACGCGGTCACCGACCTGCAGCGTGTTCTGCATCGACTCCGACGGGATGGAGAAGGCCTGGACGAAGAAGGTCTTGATCACCAGGGCCAGGACCAGCGCGATGCCGATCAGGATCGGCAGTTCCTTCCAGAACGATCGCGGCTTCTTGTCCTTGTCGGACGCCTTGCCCTCCGACTCGTCCGCCGGCCCGGCCCCGCTCCGGAGCTCGCCCGGGGTACCGCCCGTCCCGTCGCCCGGCTCGTCGGCGGACTGGGCCGCCGCGTCCTCGACCGAGGCCGACGGCGCTGCGGACTCGGCGGACCGGTCCGCCCGGCTGCCGGAGCCCTCGGGCTCTCCGGCGCCTGAGCGGGCGCCGATCACCAAATCCCCCACAACGTCTCCTCCCTGCTGTGCGGACGCCCGTGCGCCCGCGCTCGGAGTGCCGCACAGCGGGCACCACGCTCACTACGACCATGAACGCCTCAGGGCTGCCCACCACGGGCGCCCCTGACACCAGCACAGCCTCGACGCTCAGCCGGAAAGCCCGGCCGCGCCTGCACTTCTCTATCACTCCCAGGCATCCGGCTCGCGGTCCCACGCGCGCGACCCGGTGGGTCGGCGGCCGGCGTGGCCTACCGCGAAGGCCCGTCCGGCCTGCGAACGGCAAGCGGAAGGATGCCCAACACACCCATAACGAGCGGAGGTTCCATCGGAACCGGCCCAACGGGCACCGAATTCGGCGCAGTTCCGGCGGCCTGCGGAGCACGTGCCAGAGAGGAGAGTGAACTCGGCTCGTCAAGTTGATGGAAGCGGTCCAGCGGCCAGGCGATCACGAAGGCCCGGCCGACCACACCGCTCAGCGGGATCGTGCCCTGGCCGGGATTCCCCATGTGGAAACGGGAGTCGGCGGACACGTCCCGGTGGTCGCCCATGACCCAGAGCCGGCCCTGGGGCACCTTCACCTTGAAGGGCTGCCGGGACGGCGGGTTCCCGGGCGAGAGGTAGGGCTCCTCCACCGGCGTGCCGTTGACGCTCAACCGCCCCTGCGCGTCGCAGCACTCCACGGTGTCCCCGCCGACGCCGATGACCCGCTTGATCAGATCCTGCTCGCTGTCGGACGGCAGCAGCCCGACGAAAGTGAGGACCTGCTTGGCCCCGCCCAGGATCGGACCGTCGTCGGACGGCTTGTGATCGCTCTCCAGCCAGCCGCCGGGGTCCTTGAACACCACGACGTCTCCGCGCGACGGCTCGTTGCCGAACCAGGGGGTGAACTTGTCCACCAGTACCCGGTCGCCGACCTGGATGGTCTGCTCCATCGACCCCGAGGGGATCACGAAGACCTGGATCATGAAGGTCTTCATCACCAGCGCCACCAGCAGGGCCACCAGGACGATCAGCGGGAACTCGCGCAGCAGCGAGCGCTTGCGCCGCCGGGCCGCGCGCTGCGCGGTGCGGCGTCGATCGGCCCGGCCGCGGGCCGGAACGACGCCGTCTCCACCCTCGGCGCCCTCCCCCGCCACGTCGGCAGGGTGGTCTGCCAGTCGGCCCCTACCTCTGGTCCCCATGACCACCCGTCCCCGCTGTCGCGGCGAAGGCCGCCGGCCGGTCCAGGCTGTTCCAGCGCGCGATCGGGAAGACCACCCAGTCCGCCCGGCCGATCACCCTGCCCTCCGGCACAAACCCGCCGCCGGGCTCGCCGAGGTGATCGCGGGAGTCCCGGGAGGCCCTGCGGTGGTCGCCCATCACCCACAACTTGCCGGCCGGCACCACCACGTCGAAGGCCACGCCGGACGGCTCGTCGCCCGGGGCGAGGTAGGAGGACTCGTCGATCGGCACACCGTTGACGGTGATCCGCCCGCCGGGCCCGGTGCTGGTCACGCGGTCGCCGCCGATGCCGATCACCCGCTTGACGTACACCGTGTCGCCGGCCGGGGCCAGCCCGAGGTCCCGGCCGAGCGAGCGCAGCCCGTCCCAGAAGCCGGCCGGCCGGTCCGGCTCCGGAAGGAAGGAGCCCGTCCCGTCGAACACCACGACGTCGCCCCGCCGGGGGTGCTCGCCGAAGGCGTAGGCGAGCTGGTTCGCGATCAGCCGGTCGCCGGGGCGGAGGGTGTCCTCCATCGACCCGGACGGCACCGTGAACGGCCGCGCGACGAAGGCGTTCACCAGGAGCAGCGCGGACAGGCAGATGCCCGCCAGGAGCAGGAGGTCCCGCGAGCGCGAGCGCCCCGGCTCCTCGTCGTCCGCAGCCTCACCATCGCCGGCCTCACCATCGCCGTCGGTCTTGCCATCGCCGTCGGTCTTGCCATCGCCGTCGGTCTTGCCATCGCCGTCGGTCTTGCCATCGCCGTCGGCATCGGCAACGCCGTCGGCAGCGCCACCGTCATCGGCCGCGTCGCCCACCGCGTCCGCGGAAACCGCCCTGGGACCCGCCGCAGGAGCAACCGCAGGAGCAACCGCCGTGGCGGCGGCCGGAACAACCGCGGAAACGACCGCGGACCGCGGCGGCGAGTCCGCACCGGAGGGTGCGGGACTGCCGTCGCGGTCCGCGGGTGGTTCGTGCGTGCTCATCGGGGGCTGAGCTTACCGTGCGGCAGCCGCGCCCCCGGGAGCGCTCCGATCCCCCGGCGAGGCCGGGAGCCGGTGGATCAGCGGTCGCGCTTCTCCTTGATCTTCGCGGCCTTGCCGCGGAGGTCACGCAGGTAGTACAGCTTGGCGCGGCGAACCGCACCGCGGGTCACGACCTCGATCTTCTCGACGACCGGGGTGTGCACCGGGAAGGTGCGCTCCACGCCGACGTTGAAGCTGACCTTGCGGACGGTGAAGGTCTCACCGACGCCCGCACCGTGGCGGCGGATGACGACGCCCTGGAAGACCTGGACACGGGAGCGGTTGCCCTCGATGACCCGGACGTGGACCTTCAGGGTGTCACCAGCGCGGAAGGCCGGGATGTCGCTACGCAGCGAGGCCGCGTCGACAGCAGCGAGCTTGTTGCTCATGTTGCTCTCCATCGCAGGCGCCACGGGCCGCCCACGGAAGTTCGTCGCAATGGGGTCTGCTGCGGGCCGCATCGGCTGGCGGCGTTCCCCCCGTGGCGGGGGCGCCGGTCCACGTGACCCCTACGGGAGGGGCCCAGCGACAGACAGCAGCGGCCTATTCTTCCACATCCACGGCCGCGGACCGAAATCGGCCGAGCTCGTCGTCCCAGGCCAGACCGAGGACGGAGAGCGCCGCCCGGTCCTTCTTGTCGAAGGCGCCGTACTGCCAGCGCTCCACCAGGTCGGGGCGGTTCGCCAGCGTACGGGCGAAGGCCTCGTCCCGGCGCCAGCGGGCGATGCGGCCGTGGTTGCCGCTGAGCAGCACGTCGGGCACGGTCCGGCCGCGCCACTCGGCGGGCTTGGTGTAGACCGGGCCCTCCAGGAGGTCGGCCATCGCGCCGGGGGCGAAGGAGTCGTCCCGGTGGGACTCGGCGTTGCCAAGCACCCCCGGCAGCAGCCGGGCGATCGCCTCGACCATCACCAGCACGGCGACCTCGCCGCCGGCCAGCACGTAGTCGCCGATCGAGGCCTCGACCACCGGCATCCGGGTGGCCGCCTCCTCGATCACCCGCCGGTCGATGCCCTCGTACCGGGCGGGCGCGAAGGCCAGCCAGGGGCGGCCGGCCAGTTCCTGGGCCAGCTCCTGGGTGAACGGGCGCCCGCTCGGGGTGGGCACCACCAGCGTCGGCACCTGCCCCTCGGGGCCGGCGGCGACCACCGCGTCCAGGGCCTCGCCCCACGGCTCGGGCTTCATCACCATGCCGGGGCCGCCGCCGTACGGGCTGTCGTCGACCGTCCGGTGGACGTCGTGCGTCCAGTCCCGCAGGTCGTGGACGTGCACGTCCAGCTGGCCGCGGGCGCGCGCCTTGCCGACGAGTGAGACGTTCAGGGGTTCCAGGTACTCCGGGAAGATCGAAACGACGTCGAGCCGCATCCCCGTCTGGACGCCCTCGGCCGCCGTCACTTCTCGCCTTCCTGCGAGTCGCCGTGGGCGCCCTCCGAGGAGTCCTCCTGGGCGCCCTCGGCGGAGTCCTCCGGGGCCGCGGCGGCAGCGCTGCCCGCCACCTCGGCCCGCTCCGGGTCGATGAGCCCGGCAGGCGGGGTGATCACGGCGCGCTGGTTCTCCAGGTCGATGGTCGGCACGATCTGGCTGACGAAGGGCACCAGCACCTCCGTCCCGTCGGCCTTCCTCACCGTGAGCAGGTCCTGGTACGGCAGGTGGACGACCTCGGTGAGCTCGCCGACCGGGGTGCCGTCGGAGAGCACCACGTCCAGCCCGATCAGCTGGTGGTCGTAGTACTCCTCCGGGTCATCGGGGGTCTCGTCCGGGTCGACCTCGGAGATCAGCAGGGTGCCGCGGAGCGCCTCCGCCGCGTTGCGGTCCTTGACGCCGGCGAAGCGCAGCAGCAGCCGCCCGCTGTGCACCCGGCCGGACTCGACGGTCAGCGGCCCGACCGACGCGGGGTCGGTGAGGACGACGGCCCCCGGGCCGAGCCGGAGCTCCGGCTCGTCGGTGCGGACCTCGACGCTGACGTCCCCCCTGATGCCGTGGGCGCGGCCGATCTTGCCGACGACGAGCTGCACGGTGATCGTTCTCCTGGAGTTCCTGAGCTGGACGGGAAGCCGGCCACGTCCACGCCCTCGCGGGGCGGGAACACGGTGGCCGGATGCGAAAAGGGCCGACCCGGGCGCCCAGCGGCCCCCGGGGCCCCCAACCCCCCACGCGGCCACGGGCCCCGCGGGACGCGCGGTTTTTCACCGAGACGCGGGGCTCCCCGCCCGGTGGGCCCCCCCCGG
>NZ_JBHVPD010000144.1:7385-19970 GCF_042887525.1 Kitasatospora sp. NPDC057936 | reverse complement strand
CCCGCCCCCGTCGCTTCCTCCGGCGGCTATCGCGAACCACGGGCCCCGCAGGAAAGGCCCTCGACCGGCCGGGCCCGCATCACCGGTCCGGGGGCGTCTGCACGAACACCGGTCCGCCGCATGCGTGCTGGTGCCCCTTCAGTGCCATGTGTAATGTCACACGCCATGATGCGGACCTCTCGTACAACCCGCCGGGTGCCCAAGGGCGCGCTCGCCCTCCTCGGCACCGTCACCGCCCTCGCCGCCCTGCTCGGGCCCGGCGCGGGCCCGGCCGTCGCCGACGGCGGATGCCGCACCGACGTCACCGTGACACCGGACCAGGAACAGGCCCGGCTCTCCGACCCCCGCACCGCGGCGCTCGTGGACGGCGGCGGGTTCGGCGACTTCGTGCGCCGCTTCCCCGCCGCCCTGTGCACCGCCCGCACCGCCGCCGACGCTCAGCGCCTGCTCCGGGACTGGGGCGAGGCGCTGTGGACGTCGGCCGTCGACCGCGCCCAGGGCCGGCGCCCCGCAGGCACGCTGCCGGCCCGGGACGACCGTCCGCTGTACTGGACCCGGGTGGCGATGAGCCTCCAACTCGCGCAGTGGCAGCCCGGGTTCCCGGCCGACCGCGCCGCCCTGCGCCGCGGCTTCGAGGACGCCTCCCGGGGCCTGGTCGACAACGGCTTCCGGGGCACCCAGGGCATGCGCCGGTACTTCGTCAGCGGCTTCGATCCCTTCGGTCTGGACTCCGAACTCCGCGGGGCCAACCCCTCCGGCTCGGCCGCCCTGCAACTCGACGGCCGCCAGGTCACCCTGACCGACGGCAGCCGGGCCGAGATCCGTACGGTCGTCCTCCCGGTCCGCTACGCGGACTTCGACCAGGGGGTCGTGGACCGCGCCTTCGCCCCGCGCCTGGGCACCGGCCCGCGCGCGGCCGACCTGATCACCACGGTCAGCCAGGGCTATCCCGGCCTGTTCACCCTGGAGGCCTGGGCCGGCCGGGCCCGCTCGGCCGATCCCTACCCCGACAACCTCGACGCCCTCGGCGGCGGCAGCCCCGACCACCCCGCCGACCCGCCCGGCCTCGCCCCCGGCACCGAGTTCATCGCCACCAGCCTGCCGACCGCCGCCATGACCACCGTCCAGCAGCCCTACCCGGTCAAGCTCAACACCGACGTCACCGAGATCCCCGCCGGCGGCACGCAGCCCGTCCACCGCGAGGACGGCCCGACTCCGGGCTCACGCTCCGTCGAGGGCGGCGGCGGTGGATACCTCTCCAACGAAGTCGCCTACCGCTCCAACCTGCTCCGGCTCGCCCTGGCCCCGCAGATCCCCGGCGGCCACCTGCACACACCCGTGCTCACCGGCCTGCCGGCCGACCCCGCACAGCTGACCGCCCCCGACTTCGAGCACGCCGAGGCGGCCATCACCGGCGAGGTGCTGGACGTCCTGCGCCACACCACGGGCTGACCGAGGCCCGGCCGACCCGCTCGTACGAGCGCCGCCGCCAAGTCCATGCCGACGCCCCTGTCGGCCTGCTGGTGTGCCGTCAGCCGCAGGACCGTCAGCAGGCAGGGGACGGCCCCGCTGCGCAGCACGCCTCTGTCGCCGCTGCCCGGCGGGGCCGGGCCGAGGCGCTGGTCCCGGGCCCTCGTCGCGTGGAGCCCTGAGCCGAACTGGGCCAGCCCCTTGGGCATGTGCACTCCCCCTCGTCGGCGGCCGCTCCTCGCACCGCGCGAGGCGGGCGCCGCGTGGGCCGACACGATAGTCCGAGGGGCCGGCAGGTGGTGCGGGGCAGACGCGGGGCGGGGCATAGGGCGGGGCCGCCCGGCGTTCGGGCGGTCATGACCAAGATTCTGGTGATCGGTGCGAACGGCAGCGTGGGCCGGCACGTCGTGGCCTCGCTGGCCGAACGCGGGCACGACGTGCGGGCGTTGGTGCGAGACGTCTCGACGGCCGTGGTGCCTGCAGGGGTGGAGGCCGTGCAGGGTGACCTGGCCGCGCCGGAGAGCCTGGAGCATGCACTGGACGGCGGGGTGTCGGTCTACCTGATGTGGCCCGGGATCCCGGTGCAGCCGCGGGTCGTGGAGCTGATCGCGAAGCACGCCAAGCAGGTCGTCTACCTGTCGGCGGACGTGGCCGACCTCGCAGACGACGAACCGCCAGTGATCTTCCACCAGGAGATCGAGCGGCTCATCCGCACCTCCGGCCTGCGCTGGACCTTCGTCCGGGCGATCGACTTCGCGGGCAACGTACTCGGCTGGGCCGACCAGGTACGCCAGGGCGTCGTCCGCTGGCCGTACGGCGGGGCGCGCCGGTCCCTGGTCCACGAACGGGACATCGCGGACGTGGCGGTCGCCGCCCTCACCGAGCAGGGGCACGACGGCGCGAAGTACGTGGTCACCGGGCCCGAATCGCTCTCGCACGCCGAACTGGCACGGATCATCGGCGAGGAGACCGGCACCGGGGTGCGCTGGGAGGAGCTCGCACCGGAGACGGCCCGCGCCGAGCTCACCGCGGCCTGGGGGAACGCGGCGTTCGTCGAATCCCGGCTGCGGGCCTGGGAATCGTTCACCCGCGAGCCGGAACGCGTGACGGACGCCGTGCACCAGGTACTCGACCGCCCGGCGCGCAGCTTCCGTTCCTGGGTGCGGGACCACGTGGAGGACTTCCGGTAGGCGTCGCGTCCCGGAGTGGCGGCCGGGACGGCGGCGGTCGCCGGGCGCGGCCGCCTCGCAGCCGAGCGGCCGAGCGGCCGAGCGGCCGACGCGTGCTGCTCGGTGTCGTCCGGGGCAACGGGGTCTGTCGACCGGGGTGCCCCCGCTGTACGGGGCGGCGCGGAAATACGAGGCGGCCCGGTGGGGCCGACCGGAGGCGACGATGGTGGACAGGCGGGCGGCTGCCTCGGGTCTCACCCCGAGGCAGCCCGGTCACCCTGCGGCCCGGCCACCGTGCGGCCCGCTCGGCTCGCCCGGGTCTCTCCCGCCCCTAGAACATCGCCTTGGCGCAGTTGCCGGGGTTGGTGGACCAGAGTGTCTGGCTGAACCAGGTGAAGTCGGGCCGCTGGACTCCTACCACCATCCAGCAGCGCTGGCCGCGGCCGGCGACCATGACGTCGCGGCGCCCGCGGTCGTAGACGCCGTGGAGTTTTCCGTCCGCCCCCTTGTAGACGGTGTAGACGAAGAGGTTGCAGGTGCGCTCGCCCGAGCGGACGGCGGTGCCGACCCAGGTGGGCGTGTTCGAGATGAGGCCGCCGGTATAGCTGAACTTGGCCTCCACGCGGCAACCGCCCGAGTAGAAGTGCACGTCGAAGTTGTGGTTGGTGTTCCAGACGCCCTCGGGATATCCGGCTGCGCTCGCGGTGCTCACGTTCGCGAACGCCAGGCCGGCGGCCACTCCCACGGCCACGAGGACCTTCCGGGCGACTCCCATGCGCTTCGTGCTCATCACTGCCTCCGGCAGAAGGGATGGTGCACATCACGGACACGTCGATGATGTGGCTCAACTCACCCATAAATGAAGGGATTTGAGCGAGATATGAGCCTGGGATGCCACCTGCTCGGCCCGACCGCCCACTTCTCCTTCACCCGGTGACCGCGTTGGCGAAGCAGTGGGCCGTGTTCCGTTCTCCCCGTCCAGCCTGGCTTCGGTGTTGCCGTCGGTCCTGATTCCGGGTCAGACTTCCTGGTGCAACCGCCCGTCGACGGGTACGGCCTGTTTCCGGGCGGGCGGCTGGCCTACGGAGGGGAGCCCGTACGACGTGCCGTTCTTCAAGCGCAAGGCCAAGGCCGAGAGCAACAGCAGCAACTGGCAGGACCACCCGGCGGCTCGGCTGCAGGTGGGGATGACCAGGGACCGGTTGGTCGAGATCCTCGGCCCGCCGACCAAGTCCATCGGCGGGGAGGAACTCCTCGGTGGCTACGGGTCCGTCAGCGGATCGGCCCGGGCTGTCGACAGCGTGTCGAGCAGCGAGTACATGATCTTCGAAGCCACGCCGAGCGGATACGAGACCTGGGTGGTTCTCCAGCGTGGTGCAGTCGTCAGCGCGCAGATCAAGACGTCCGGCACGCCGCGCGAGGTCGTCCTGGAGGTCGGGGAGCCCATCTAGCCGGCCGAAGCGTCGGGCTGCTGGAAGGCCCGGGAAATTTCTTCTCACCGGACCGATGAGTTCGGATGGTGGCGGCGGTCAAACCTGGGAAAGCAACGACAGCCGCACCGGGGAGACCTGAAATGTCCAGCACTGCCACCACCGCCACCGCCACCGCCACCGCCGTGAAGTCCGGCAGGGCCACCGTCCGCTTGGTCTGGACGCTGCGGATCCTGCTCGCGCTCTTCTTCGCCCTGGCCAGCGCGCTGCCCAAGCTGCTCGCGCTCCCCGCCGCCACCACCGTCTTCGACGCCATCGGCTGGGGCCACTGGTTCATGTACCTGACCGGGCTGGTGGAGCTCGCCGGGGCGATCGGCCTGCTGGTCGGGCGGCTGGCCGGGCCGGCCGCGGCGGCGCTCATCGTCTTCCTGGCGTTCGCGTTCCTCACCCAGCTCACCGCGATGCACGGGGAGAACGCCGGGACCCCGTTCATCTTCATGGTGCCGCTGGCCGTCATCGCCTGGAACCGGCGCACCGAGACGGCCGAACTGCTCGGCCTGCGGCGTTGACCGGATGCTCGCAGGACCCGCCGGCACGGGCACGGCGTCGCGGCGCACTACCGGCGCTCTGGCCGGTCGCCCATGACGACCTGCTCATCGCCGGCGGCATGGCCAAGGCCAAGGTCGCCGAAGTGTTCCTGGTGGTGGCCTTGCCGTGGTGTTCGCAGCGCAGCGAGGACACCGACCACCACCGCCGTCCGCGCGGGTGGGGTCCCGGTGCGGGAGCCCCGTGCGGCCGTCACTTCTGGAAGGGGCTCAGTTCCCAGGCTTTGCCGCCGGCCGGGTAGCTGTACAGCGGTCGGCCCTTGACCGCGCTGGTGCGGAACGGCGCGCCGTTGGCCAGGCCGATGGGCAGTGTGCCCGTCCGGTTGCCGCTGGACCACTCCAGTTCCAGGTACCAGCTGACGTCGTGGGAGGTGGTCTCGGCGGTGACCTCGATGACCTCCGGGTCCCGTTCGCTCACCTTGAGCGGCAGGCCGGTGCTGCCCCCGGTCAGGACCGGACGGGGGCGGGCCGCGTCCAGGTCGAGGTCGTAGGAGTGGACGTCCATTCCGCCGCCGCAGCCCTGGCCCATGGAGTAGGCGTTCCAGGCCAGCGGGGCCGCCGTCCGGGCGACGCGGACGTTGAGGGCGGTCAGCACCACGGTGTCGCCGCCGGTGCCCTGCACGGTGAGCTCGATCGACTGGTAGTGGCCGGGGACCGCACCGACCTCGGAGGCCCAGGCGGGGACGTCCGCCACCGCGGGCGGCCGGGGGACTTCCGACGGCGGACGGTCGACCACGTACTGGTCGCACTCGGCGTCCCGGAGGGACGGGCGGACCGTGACGGTGATCGGGGCGCTCGCACCCTGGTCCGCGGTGCCGACAGGCCCCGCCGGGGCGGGAGCGGACACGGGGTCACCGTCCCTGCGGGTCTTGAGATCGGTGGCGACGGCGCCGATGGTGGCGAGCACGACGATTGCCGTCACGGCCGCGAGTACGCTCCGGCGCGAACGCCTGCGCGGCGGCACTGCGGGGGTGAGCGCCGGGCCGGCCGTCTCGTCCTCTGTGACGCTTCCCGCGGCCGGTTGCGGTGTCGCTTCCGGCGTCGGCGCCGGTGCCGGTGCCGGTGCCGGTGCCGCCGCGGCGGGGGCGGACGCCTGCCGGTTGCCCCGCGCCTCGTGGGCGATGCCCCACAGCCGGTAGAGCTCGGTGCGCTCCTCCGGGGTCGCCCCGCACAGCCGCGCAAGGCGCTCCAGCGGGACGAACTCCGCCGGCATCACGTCGCCGTTGCAGTAGCGGTGCAGGGCCGACGTGCTCACGTGCAGCCGCTTCGCCAGCACGCCGTAACTGAGGCCCGAACGGCTCTTCAGCTCCTGGAGCAGCCGCGCTGCCCCGTCCGCCTCCCTCAACTCCCCGGTCCCTTCTGGCACTGATCCTCCACCCCGTTCCTGAACCCCCACGGTGATCGCGCCCCCCGGCAGCGGCCGTCGCCGGAGCCGGATCACCTGGACGCGGACCGGCGGCATCGGCATTGGCATCGGCCGCGCCGTCCCGGCGCCCGCGAGCGCGTCCCAGGAAGGTTACGTCTTCCCAGCTCAAACAGGGTAGAAGCGTCCCCGCGTCCCTGATCGTCGGCCCACCGTTGCAGCCGGGACGAATCGGCGCACAAGCTGGCGGCGAACACCGAGAGGGAGCAACTGTGAGCACTGTTCGGGCGGCCCGGGCCGCTATACGCACCAACGTCGTCTTCCACCGCGGGGCGGTGGCACTGGCGATGGGCGGGATCCTGCTGATGTCCTCGGCCTGCGGCGACGGCCAAAACAAGAGCGCTGACACCGCCGCCTCCGGCGCACCCTCAGGCACCCCCGGCGACACCCCCTCAGGCACCCCCGGCGAGGCGGCCGGCGCGGCGACGCCGAGGACGTCGACCGCGGTGCTGGACGTGGAGCCGAAGGACGGGGCCCAGGCGGTCGCACCGACCGCGCTCCACGTGAGCGTCTCCCACGGCACGCTCACCGCCGTCGCCGTGACCGACAAGGACGGCAAGCCCGTCCAGGGCTCGATCACCCCGGACGGCACCGGCTGGAAGCCCGCCGCCGCGCTCGCCCCCGGCACGGCGTACACGGTGAACGCCCAGGCGAAGGACGCCGACGGCCTGGTCTCCGCGGCCACCAGCGCCTTCACCACCGTCTCCCCCGGCAAGCGGGTGTCCAGCAACGACAACATCGCCGACGGCCAGACCTACGGCGTGGGCATGATCGTCAAGGTGGACTTCGGCAGCAGGATCGTGAACAAGGACGCCGTCGCCAAGGCCATCACCTTCGAGACGGACGACGGCACCGAGGTGAAGGGCCACTGGTTCGGCGACGACCGGATCGACTTCCGCCCGGCGCAGTTCTGGAAGCCGAACACCAAGGTCACCATCCACTACCGGCTGAAGAACGTCGAGGTCGCCCCCGGTGTCTGGGGCGACGTCGACAAGGACGAGCCGTTCGTCATCGGCCGCTCCCAGGTCTCCACCGCGGACGCCGCCACGCACCTGTTGACGATCGTGCGGGACGGCCGGACCACCACCGTGCCCGCCACCCTCGGCGACGACAAGCACCCCTCCTGGGGCGGAACCATGGTCGTCATGTCCAAGGAGAAGGTCACCCACATGAACTCCCAGACCGTCGGCATGGGCAACGAGTACGACATCCCCGACGCCCCGCACGCGATGCGGCTGACCAGGAGCGGCACCTACCTCCACGGGAACTACTGGTACAAGGGCGACCCGTTCGGCAAGGAAAACACCAGCCACGGCTGCGTCGCGCTCAAGGACGTGGAGGGCGGCAGCGACACCTCCCCGGCCGGGTCGTTCTTCAACAGCTCGCTGATCGGCGACGTCGTCAAGGTCGTGAACACCAAGGAGAAGACCGTCGCCCCCGACAACGGCCTCGGCGGCTGGAACCTGGCCGACTGGTAGCACCCGCCCGCCGGCGTGAGTCCCCGTCGGGGCAGCGGGGCGGCTCCCGGCCGCCTCGCCGGTCGGTGTGTCCGAACGGGCGGGCATACTGGCGCCGTGCCGACCGCCGAAGACCCCCACCAGCACCCGTCCCGCGAGCCGGAGCCGGCCGAGCCGGGCCGGGCGACACCCGATCCGTTCGAGGGGCTCGTCCTGGACGAGCGTTTCGTCAAGGACGCCGCCGTCAAGGAGCCGACCGCCCGGACCCGGATGCTCGCCGCGCGGTGGCGGCAGGAGCCGCCGGTGGATCCGGGAGGCCGCCGCTGGACGCCCGGGGCCGCCTCCGGCACGGCCCGCTCGCGGTGGTTGCGGCCCGGACGGCGGCGCACCGTGCTGATCGCGGTCGCCGCGTTCGCGGCGCTGGTGGCCGTCGCGGTCGGGACGGACCCGGCCGGTCTGCTGAACGGGGGCGGCCCGGTGGCGCGCCACCCGCGGGCCGTGCCCGCCTCGCCCCGGCCGGCCGCGGACGTCGCGCTGCCCGGCGGCGGGGTCTCCGACGGCACCAGGTGCGGCGCCAAGGGCTTCCACCACTTCGAGCCGGCGCCCGGATCCTTCACCTTCGCCGGGTCACTGGCGGACGCCCCACCGCCGGGACCGCAACTCGCCCTCGGCTCCTACGGGTTCTCACGGGACGCGGCGAACGACCCCGGGCGCTTCACCATCGGTCTGGACCTCGCACCGGGCCCCGGCGGCAACGCACTGGACCTGTCCGCGCCGCTCGGTCAGCAGGGCGTGGCGGTGGAGATCGAGGGCCCGGACGGCCTGGTCGGCGGGGCCCACGGACTCCCGCTCACACACGACGGCGACGCCCCGCCGGGTGACGCCCCGTCGGGTGACGCCCCGTCGGGTGACGCCCCGTCCGGCGCGGGCGGCACCGTCCACGTCGGACCGGAGAGCGGCGCGTCCGTCCGGGTGAGCCTCCCGGCCGCGGCCCTGTGCCCGGGCTTCGACGGCTTCGCCGTCCAGCAACGCCTGGTCGCACCGACCGACTCGCACAACACCATCACCGGCCAGCCGTACTACCGGCTCACGGTCTCCATCTCCGATCCGGCGATCGGCGCGCTGCGGCGCCAGGCGGGCTCGACGGTGCCGGGCGACGTGCTGGCGACCGACAACCGGATCCCCCGCTGACCGGAGTTACCCGAGGAAGGTCCCGACGACGCCCGGCGGGAACGGCGAAGGGGCGGCCCGGGCTCGGGCCGCCCCGACGCGGTGCTGCCACCGGTCACGGGAGCCGCTGGCCCGGACGCACCCGCCGGCCGCAGCGCCAGGAGGTCACGGGCACTGCTTCCAGGCCAGGTGGTACACGGTTTTGATCCCGCCGGCCGTCGAGTCCATCCCCAGGAAGCTGGTGGCGCCCGGGCTCGACGTGCCGGGATCGACCTGCAGTTCGGTGTCGATGCCGAGGCTGCGTTCCTCCCCGCAGGGGGCGAAGACCAGGGCGGCGGTGTCCACGGTGTCGGTCACCTGCCAGTCGTTGTTGAATCCGCCCTTGAAGTGATGGGTCTTGTGGATGGTGCGGGGGTCGCCCTGGAAGTGGTAGCCGGCCCGCATGGTCCCGGACGCGCCCGGCGCCAGTGACGCGAAGCCGCTGTAGCCGGCGGACACGATCGCGTAGGTGGAACCACCGGGGACGTGCACGAGCAGGTTGAGCTGACAGTCCTTCCGGAAGTCGGTCGGCGCCGACCCGGGTCCCACCTGGGCCATGTAGTTGCTGTAGGTGACGGTGAAGGCGGTGTTGTCGGGGGACACGGCCACGGCGGCCGTCCCCGCCGAGCAGCCGGAACCGGCGGCCGCCACGCTGTCGATGACGATCCGGTCCGGCGGCGGGGGCGGAGGCGGAGGCTGGCTGCCGCCGAGAGCCGACGAACCGAACAATGATGTAGCGACACCGGTCGCGGCCAGCACGCGGAGCACCATGGGCTTCCCTTCGATCGTCCACGGATCCGGGGCGGGCACGGCTTTCCGGGCCCGCCCCCGGACTTCACGTCGGCATCGCACCACACGTTGCACGCCCGAGCACGGAAGGTGACGCCCCGGTCACTCAGACGGCCTTCAGGGTGGAGGTCGCATGACATGGCAGGCTCGGAAGCAACCCCGGAGGCAGCCGGCCGCGGTGATGCGCCGCCGTCGGCCCGGACGGTGCCGCCGCCGTCGGCCCGGACCGTGCCGCCGCGGCCGAACCTGCCGGTGGCGGCCTCAGACCAGGCGCCAGAGGTGGTCCGGCGTCCCGTTGTCGGTCCACTGCGTCACCTGGGCGCCGTCGGTGAGGCTCTGGTCCTGGACGGCCAGGAGCTTGCCGCTGTGGACGTTGACGATCTTCGACCAGCCATTGCCGGCATCGAGCAGGCGCCAGAGGTGGTCCGGGGTGCCGTTGTCGTGGTACTGGCGGACGAAGGCGCCGTCGGTGAGGCTCTGGTCCTTGACCGCGAGCAGCTTGCCGGTGGCACGGTTGTAGATCTTCACCGTGCCGTCGCCGTTGTCGACGACCGTCCACAGGTGGTCCGGGGTGCCGTTGTCCGACCACTGGGTGACGTTGGCGTTGTCCAGCAGGGACTGGTCGGAGACGGCCAGCAGCTTGCCCGAGCGCTGGTTCTGGATCCGGTGCCAGGAGACCGTGGAGCCCGTCCGCGGTGCCACCAGGGCGAAGATCCCGCCGACCACCGGGCGGGCCTGGAACGGTTTGGTGGCACCGGTCGTGGCGTCGTACCAGTCGCCGAAGGGGACGCGCCCGGTGCCGGCGTTGACGAAGGTGTGGACGCCGTTGACGAGGGTGTCGCGGACGGTGCCCTGGTCGCGCAGCCAGGCGGCCGTCCACAGCTCCCAGTCGGCCTTGGTGTAGCCGTTGCCGTCCAGCACCACGCCGAAGCCGGCGGCGTTCGCCTGGTACCAGGCGGCCTCCTGGGCCGCGACGCCGGCCGGGACGAGGTCCAGGCCCAGCAACTGGTCGGCGAAGCCGTTGTACTTGAGGCTCCAGGTGTTCGCCGAGCCGTACGCCAGGTCCAGGTGGGCCGCGCCCGGGTCCTGGGCCGAGGTCAGCCACTGGCTGATGTAGCCGCGCGCGGTGGCCGCGTAGCGTGCCCGGTCGGCGTCGTTGCCCGCGAAGCCCGCCACGACGCCCATGGCGCCGATCGCGATGATGCCCTTGAGCGCGAGGTTGGCGTTGTGCGCGACGGGGCCGGAGAAGTCGTCGGTGGACAGCTGGCTGCCGGGGTCCAGCGCGTTGCCGACCAGGTAGTCGGCCCACTGCTTGAGGACGGCGTAGTGCGCCTGTGCGAACGAGGCCGCGTCGGCCGCGGCCAGGCGTTGCAGCAGCGCTGCCGTCATGATCAGCATGTTGGCCGACTCCTCGACCGGCATGTCCTCCTCGACGCCGTCGTTGTGGCCGGCCGCGTTCGGGTAGTGGGTGCCCAGGTCGTGCACGGCGAAGCCCTTGGGCCAGCCGCCGTGTTCGCAGTAGGCGAGGATCGGGGTCAGGAGCAGCTGCAGGTAGCTCGGTGAGAGGTAGAGGAAGAGCGGCAGCGCCGGGTAGACCACGTCGATGGTCGAGACGTTGCCGTCGGAGGAGATCTCCTTGAGGAAGGCCCAGGGCGCCCCGTCGTAGCCGGCCAGTTCGGTGCCGGCCACCGCCTGGCGCAGCGCCAGGGCGCACAGCGCCGCGTAGTCCGTGCCCAGGGCCCCGCCGCCGACCGCCGCGCTCGCGTCGTTCCGGATCCGGGCGTCCAGCGCCGTACCGGCGAGGAGCGCCGCGCCGTAGTCGGCCAGGAACCAGTCGGCCATGTCCGGCCAGCCGTTCCAGTACGCCCGCCACCACGGGTCCAGGTTGCCGCCGAGGTAGCTCAGTGCGGGCCCGCGGACGTGGCCGACGGCCACCACGAACTCCGCCGACGCGGTGGCGCCCACCGGGCCCAGGTCGCGGCACAGGCCCAGCACCGGCCAGGAGTCGTCGATCGCCCGGGGCTGGTTGGGATCCGAGGTGCCGGCCAGGGTCCCGTTCGAGGCGGCCGCGCTGCGCACCGCGGTGTCCGCACCGATCTGCCACGTCGTGCCCGGGGCGGCGGGCGTGGCGAGGACCACCGTGCCCCAGGACGCCTGGTCGCCGTGCTCGGCGAGGACGGTGGGGTTGGCGGGGGTGACGGTGAGCGCCAGGTTGCCGCCGGTGGTCCGCTGCTGGGACCAGGTCACCGGCTGGGTGATGTCGCCGTGTGCCCACTCCCCCGAGATGTCCAGGTGGAGCTGGACGGTGTGGCTCTGGCCGTCGTCGGCCACGGCCCGCATCGACACGTAGCTGAACGGGACGCACTGGCGCTGCAGGTCGTTCAGGTCGACCGGGGAGAAGAACGTCACGGTCAGCGTGACGCCGCCGGCGGTGAAGGTGTAGATCGAGCGGGTGGCGGTGAGTTGGAGCGAGGTCTGGGTCATGGTGGCGCCGACCACCGACTGCGGCGGGTTGCCGGCGAAGAGGTGGCCGGTGCCGTCGATCCGGGCGATTCCGCAGAACGCCGTGACGTGCCCGTTCCAGAAGGTGGACCAGGTGCCCGCCAGGTTGTCGCCCGCCTGCCAGGTGTTGAGGTAGGGCGAGCGGACGGCCAGCGGCGTGGCCGGGGGGCGCAGCGGGGTGAAGGCGGTGGAGGCGGTGGAGGGCTGCGCGCGGGCGGCGGCGGGGGCGGCGGTGAGGGCGCCGAGCGGTCCGGCGGCGGCCAGGGCGGCGGCGCCGGCGCCGATCAGCAGGGCGCGGCGGGACGGGTGGTGGGCTGGGGTGGTGGCCTCGGTGTCCGACATCCCGTCGGCTCCCTTCGAAGGTGGTCGGGGCGTGGGGTGGGCGTGGGTTGGGCGTGGTCGGGGGTGTGACGTGTGGTGGACGCGTGGACGTGCGGACGTGCGGACGTGCGGACGTGCGGACGTGCGGACGTGCGGACGTGCGGACGTGCGGACGTGCGGACGTGCGGACGTGCGGACGTGCGGACGTGC
>NZ_JBHVPD010000144.1:0-7286 GCF_042887525.1 Kitasatospora sp. NPDC057936 | reverse complement strand
CGGTCGGCGGGTGGCCACCGGAGCGTACCGGGGGCCGCACGCCGGGGAGTTGCGCGGGTGTCAGATGTTGACGAAGCGGGCCGGCCGGCCGCCGGGGGCCCAGCCGAGCTCCCAACCGGACCAGCTGCCCGGCTGGTGCCAGTTCTCGTAGACGTTGCCGTCCCCGCCGACGCCGTAGAGCACGTTGGTGCCGTTGAAGTCGCGGCGGGCGTTCGGGGTGCCGATGAGTCCGCCGGAGGGGGCGGCGCTGAGGGTGTGCCAGCCGGACCAGGGGCCGGCACCCGGGTTGACCTGGTAGTTCTCCTGCACGTTGCCCTGGTTGTCGAGCGCGTCGACGACGGTCTTGCCGGAGCTGTCCATGAAGACGCTCGGCGAGCCGAGGATCCGGGCGCCGTTGGCCGCGGAGCCGAGCGCCAGTTCCCAGCCGGACCAGCTGCCCGGCTGGTGCCACGTCTCCCAGACGCGGCCGTCGGTGCCGGTGGCGTAGACGACGTTGGTGCCGTTGCTGTCGACGTAGCCGTAGGGGGTGCCGGTCATCCGGACGCCGGAGGGCAGGCCGGAGATGGTGTGCCAGCCGGACCACGGGCCGGCGTTCGGGTTGACCTGGTAGTTCTCCTGGACGTTGCCGTTGCTGTCGATCGCGTCGACCACGGTGTGGCCCGCGGTGTCGATGAAGACGCTGGGCGAGCTGACCAGCTTGGTGCCGCCCGCGGGGCCGCCGGGTGCCCAGGAGAGCTCGAAGCCGGACCACGTGCCGCCGTCGGGGTGCCAGTTCTCGTAGATGTTGCCGTCGCTGCCCAGGACGTAGATCACGTTGGTGGACATGTTGCGGGTGGCGAACGGGACGCCGATGAAGCGGACTCCGCCGGGCTGGCCGGAGACGTAGTGCCAGCCGGACCAGGGGCCGGCGGCGGGGTTGGTCTGGTAGTTCTCCTGCACGTTGCCGTTGAGGTCGACGGCGTCGACCACGGTCTTGCCGTACCAGTCGACGAAGGCGCTCGGGGAGCTCTCGAAGCGGGTGCCGCCGACCGGCGAGCCGAGGCCGAGCTCCCAGCCGGACCACGGGCCGGCGGCGACGTTGTTCTGGTAGTTCTCGTAGATGTTGCCGTTGTCGGCGGTCGCGTAGGCCACGGTCTTGCCGCTGTGGTCGACGACCGTGGTCTGCAGGCCGCTGCTGATCGGGGCCGGCGCACCGACCGGGGAGACGAACCCGAGGAAGCTGTAGCCGCCTTCGAGGTTCGCCTCGATCTGGTCGGGCGTGCCGCTGACCTCGGTGACGGCGTTGCCCTGGTTGCCGCCGATCTCGGTGAGCGTGCCGTCCGGGTGCACCGACTCCACGATGCCGATGTGCGCGCCGCCGCTCGCCTTGGTCGGGTAGTTCCTCCCGCCGAAGATCATCGCGTCGCCGGGCTGCGGGACGTAGCCGGTCGGGTCGTGCCAGGTGCCGTTGTTGTCGCCGTAGTTGACGAAGGTGGTGACCGTCCAGCCCAGCGGGGAGACGTCGACCCCGCCCTGTGACCAGGCCCACTTCGCGAACGCGGCACACCAGTTGAGGCTGCAGTCGATGCCGTCGTAGCCGGAGTTGCAGCCGCCGCCCAGTTGGCCGCGGGCCGCCGAGACGATGGTGGTGCTGTTCACCGCGGCCGCGGCGGACGACACCGGGAGCAGCGCGGCCGTGCTCGCCACCAGGGTCGCTGCGACGGTCCGGGCGACGGCCCGGCGCAGTGACCTGCCGACGCCGGCGGGGGTGGATCGGGACATGTGTCGTGGTTCCTTCCGTGGAAGTGGAGTGTGCGGGTGTGAGTGTGTGCTCAGCGGTGGCGGGGGCGGTGGCGGATCAGAAGCCCAGGCCGGCCAGCGGGAGCGTGCTGAGGCGTTCGGCGGTCCAGCCGGACAGGGTGGGACTGCGTGTGGTCCTGGCGCACAGGTTCCTGACGGTCCGGAGGCAGTCCTCGGCGCTCTCGGCGCGCAGGATCACGGCGATGTCGAGGCGGCCGGCGGGTGCGGGAGCGCTCGTCCGGACGTGGTCGAGGCGGTCGGCGGGTACGGCGTGGGCCCAGAACAGGTCGACGACCGTCGCGGGGTCCGGGAGGCGGTCGATCGGAGGCGCCCGGGTCAGCCGGACGGCCACCACGTACCTGACGGTCGCCGCCGTCACCAGCAGGCGCCGCAGACCTCGCCCGGGGAGCCGGCCGTGTCGGCTGCCACGGGCGTGGCAGCGGTGGCGGGCGCGGCAGCGGTGGCGGCAGCGGCAGCGGTGGCGGGCGCGGCAGCGGTGGCGGTGGCGGACGCGGCGCACAGCCCGATGCCGACCAGGGCGATCAGGACGAGCGATGCGAATCGCCGTGTTCCGGGCATGGCGGGACCTCCGTGCGGCTGGGGGTGAGTGGCCGGAACGGTCGCTCCGGTGCCGGATCCGTCGGGCCCTCGGCGCCCTTCGGTGACGACGAGTCTTCTCGCCGGTCCGGGCCGGCGGAAGGAGTCACCGGTGGCCCGAAGGTTCCATGGCCCGATCGCGCCACACCCCGCCGACGGTCTCCTGCGGCCGCGCGCCGACGGCTGGTACGAACCTTGTTGGATCTGGTCCGGACATGCCAGGCTCAGCACGGGACGCAACGACATCGCACCGGGGACGGGACGGGGGCTGGACCGATGCTGCGCGCGCTGGGGCTGGACGCGGTCAGTGAGCGGGTGTACCGGGCGCTCCTCGCCGATCCGACGGCGGACGCCACACTGCTGGCGGAGCAACTCGCCCTTCCCCAGGGCGAGGTGACGAGAAGTCTGGACACGCTGGCGGACCTCGCCCTGCTGCGGATGTCCCGCGAGGCCGCGGACCGGCAGCGCCCGGTCAGCCTCGAACGCGGCATCGCCCTGCTGCTGAAGCGCCAGGAGGAGGAAGTCCGGGCCCGCCGCGCGGCTCTGGAGGCCAATCGCGCCACCGCGGCCGCCGTGACCGAACGGGCGACCCTCGAACGCCGCCGCATCCCGACCGGCACCGAGCAACTCGACGGCCTGGACGAGATCCAGTCCTGCCTGGAATCGCTGGCCCAGGGCGCCACGACGGAGATCCGCTCCATCGTGCCGACCCTGATGACCCCGGAGGCGCTCGAAGCCGCACGCCCGCTGGACGAGGAGCTCCTGCGCCGCGGGGTCGCCCTCAAGACGGTCTGCCACGAGAGCGCGCGCACCAACCCGCCGGCCCTCGCCTACGCGCGCTCGATGGCCGCGATCGGCGCACAGCTGCGCACCGCCCCGGCGCTGCCGCACCGGCTGTTCGTCGTCGACCGGGCCACGGCCCTGGTCCCCCTGGACCCGGCGTCGCCGAGGCCCAGTGCCGTCATGGTGACCGCGCCCGGGATCGTGGCGGCCCTCGGTGAGCTCTTCGACCGGGTCTGGGACACCGCCGTCCCCCTGGAGGACGCCCCCGCCCCCGACCGGGCCACCGGCATCACCCCCACCGAACGGGAGCTGCTCAGGATCCTCTCCACCGGTCTCACCGACGAAGGCGCCGCCAAACGCCTGGGCGTCTCCCTGCGCACCGTCAAGCGCCGGATGGAAGACCTGATGCGCCGTCTCGACGCCGGTTCACGCTTCGAGGCCGGCTTCAAAGCGGGCCGGCGCGGCTGGCTCTGAACCGCCTCTCTCGGGTCCGGGTCCTTGTTCTCCCGGTCCGCCCGCCGTCGGGGTCATCCGGGCCGGCCGTACGTCCCGTTCGCCGCGGTCGGCACCGGGCTGTGCGCCCGCACCGTACGTCCGGGCGTGCCGAAACGGGGCGCGACGCAGCCGGACCCCGGGGCGTCAGGGGGCGTTCCGCCCGGTATCGGGGCGGGACGGCGCGGGCCCCGCCGCGGTCGCGCGGCGGGGCCCGGGGGGCGTCACTTGACGGCGGTGAGGTCCAGCAGCGTGTACGGGCGGCGCTGCGGTTCGGTGGCCTCGCCGACCGCGTTCGGCATGTTCCGCTGCAGCGTGAAGGTCTTGTCCACGGTCTGGTCGCCGGTGCCGGTGACCATGTGGGCCGTCACCGCGTAGTCGGGGGTCGTGATGCCGTAGACGGACGGCAGCTCCAGCTTGAGGGAGGCGCTGTTCCCGGTGATCTGGAAGCAGAACTTGCCGTGGCCGATGGTGTCCCGGTCGCCCATGCCGCGGGTGTCGATCTGCAGCACTCCCGGCTTGGTGGTGCCGGGGGTGGGGCAGTCGACGAGGAGCATGTGGCCGTCACCGGTGATGAGCTTGATGCCGCGGTCCGTGAAGATCTTGTCGGCGCCCGGGTAGGCGAAGTCCTCGACGGCCGGCGGCGGCGGGGTGTCGTCGGCGGTGACGGCCGCGGAGCCGGCCGGAACGCCGGTCGCCGCGTTGGCGGCCGCGACGCCCGTGAACGCGACGGAGCCGGCGACCGCGCCGGCGACGAGCAGCTTGGAAATGGAGCGCATGGGAATCCCCCCTGGAACGTTTCGGAGTCGGTGGTTCACGGCATCTGCGCGAATGGCCCGGAGGCCGTCACCGGGAGTATTGCTATCACGAACGGATGACGTTCCGGAAGATCATTCTTCCGGCCGGGAGAAGAATCATCGAAACGTGAGTATGTATACGAAGTCTATGGGCGAATTAATATTCCGAACGGCCCTTTGCCGGGCGGTTACGGCTTGAACAGGTACAGGAGGCCGCCCATCGCGACCGCCGCGAGGGCGAAACGGATCATGGCTTCCTGGGCGAGGCCGTAGTGCTCCAGCGGCAGGCTGCCGTCCTCGGGGCGTTCCAGGACCATCCGCGCCATCTTCTTGCGGAATCCGAGCAGGCTCGCGGGAATCATCAGGCAGACGATCGAGTACATCGAGAGCAGCAGCTGGGGCGGGTAGTCGGGCTTGGCTATCGAGGCGATGTAGGCGAACGTCGCGATGATCACCGGCATGGTCGAAACGCGGATTCGGGTCGCTCGCGTCGGCATCGAAGGCACCAGCAGCGCGAGGTTGACGGCCGCGCACAGGGCCGCGATCAGCCACCAGGAGGTCGTGCTGAGGTCGAGTACGTACATGTCCACCCCTTGTCGACCGTGGGGCCGCGCCGGACGCGGCCCCACGGTCCCGTTCGAATTGACTCGCCGCTTTCCGGCAGCCTAGACCGCCGGACGGTTCAGGAGATCACCAGGTGAAGAGGCCGACAATGCCGGAGGCCACGGCGGACCCACCCTCGATGATCTTCTGACCGACTGCCTTGGCGCCCTTGATGCTGGCCCTCGCGACCGGTCCGGCGATCTCGCCGTAGATCTTGCCGTAGGGGCCTCCGATCGTGCCGAGGATCGTACTGGTCGCCGCGTTGAGGAAATCCTTGCTGTTGAAGCCGTCGGCGTAGAGCCACGCACCGGTGCTGAGCACACCGGCACCGAGGGAGAACGCTCCGAAGACGCCGAACCCGATCTCCCCGAGGGGCGGCGGAAGGGCGAGCGAACCGACTGCGGCCAGGCCCCAGATGGTGCTGTAGTGCCCCGTCTCCGTGGCGAAGTTGCGGATACCGTCCTTGCCGTCGCCGCCCGTTCCACCGCTTCCACCGCTTCCGCCGGAGCCCCCGGGCGGGGTGGCGGACGCCGTGTCATTGATCTTGTCGTTGGCCGGGTTGTTGGACGGGTTGACGTTCGCGGCCTCGGCCTGACGGGCCGCCTGGGCCGCCGCGGCTGCCGCCGCCGCCTGCTCCTGGGCCCGCTTGTCCGCCGCGATGCTGTGTGCCTCCCGCGCGGCCGCGGAGGCCTCGGAGGCGCTCTTGCCGGCGGCCGTAGCCGAGGCCGCCGCGCTGGCGGCCGAGGCACGGGCGCTGGCCGCCGAGGCGGTGGCCTTGTCGGCGGAGGCGACCGCCTGGTTCAGCGAGTAGTTGGCCGCGCGGTTCGCCTTCTGCGCGGTCGCGGCGGCCGACTTGGCCTGCTGGGCGGAGGCGGCCGCAGCGTTCGCCGAGGCGTCCGCCGCGGTGGCCTTGGCCTTCGCGTCGTCCGCGTAGCCCTTGGCCTGCTGGGCCGACGCCTGGGCCTTGTTCGCCCAGTCGTTGGCCTCCTGGGCGGCGTTTCGGGCGCTGGCCGCGACCTGGTACGCCAGCTGGGCGTTCTGGGTGGCGGTGACCGCGTCCTTCGCCGCGTTGGCGATCAGCGCGAGGACCGAGGACACGTGGGTGTCGGTGTCCGAGTCGAGCACGGCGGCCTTGTACTGGACGGTGGTCACGAAGTCGTGCTGCATCCAGGCCGGCCCGGCGAGCGCGACCTCGGCCGCCGCCTTGACGTTGGGACCGGCCTGGCCGTTCAGGACGGAGAAGATCGTCACCCGGTCGTCCTCGGCCACGGCGCGCTGGTAGCCGGTGTGGACGAAGTCGGACATCGCCTTGGCGCTGCCGTTGTTCAGCGCGGCGGCGCCGTCCCGCTTGACCGCGGTCCCGGCCCCGTTGAGCATCGTGAAGATGGTGTAGCGGAGGTCGTCGACCTGGACGTCCAGCGCACCGCCGGAGAGGAACTTCGTGACGGCGGTCGGGTCCGTGCTCTCCAGCGTCCGCTGGGCGGCGCCCGCGAGCGTGGAGGTGCCGATCGTGGACAGGTAGGTCACCTTGTCACGGTCGTCCAGCCGCAGGCCGTCCTGGTACTCCTTCTTCGCCCAGGCGACCACGCCGTCGTCGTTGTCGGCGAGCGCTGCGCGGGCGGCGTCCCGGGTCCAGTAACCCGCGCTGCCCAGCAGGTTGACGGCGGCCTTGCGGCCGAAGCCCGCCGCGGTCTTCGGGTCGGTGCCGGGGGCGGCGGCCTTCTGCACCAGGTCCTTGGTGGCCGTGTCGAGCGCGGCGGCCGAGGTCTGGTCGCCGGTCAGCTTGGCCTGGTCCGCGGCCTCCGCCTTGACGAGGGCGGCGGCCTCCTTGAGGCCCTGCTGCTTGTCGGCCTCCAGCTTGGCGGCCTCGGCCTGACGGGCCAGTTGCTCGATGCTCTGGGCCTCGGTGACGGCGTCGTTCGCAGCGGTCGCGGCCTCGATCGCGGCATTCGCGTGGGCGGTCGCCACGTTGGCCCAGTCCTGCGCCTGACCGGCCGACGCGGCGGCCTGCTCGGCGGCCGCAGCCGCCTTGTCGGCGTGGTCGGCGGCGCTGGTGGCCCTCCGGTTCGCCTCGGCGGCGTGCCCGGCGGCCGCGTTGGCCAGGCTCTCGGCCCGACCGGAGGCCGCGGTGGCCAGGTCCGCCGCGGAGCGCGCCTTGCCGGCCGCGTCCCGGGCCCGGGCCGCCTGGGCGCCGGCGGCGCCGGCCGAGCTGCCGGCCTGGGCGCTGGCCTCGGC
>NZ_JBHVPD010000143.1:0-20201 GCF_042887525.1 Kitasatospora sp. NPDC057936 | reverse complement strand
CCCGCCGCCCCCCCCCCGCCGCGCCGGCGGGGGCCCCGGCCGCGCCCGTGGCGGCGCAGCCCGAGCCCCAGGCGGCCCCGCCCGCCCCCGTGCCCGCGCCCGCACCCGTCGCGCAGCCGCCGGCCGCCGCGCAGCCGTCCGGCGCCGCCCAGCAGGGCGCCGCGCAGGTCCGGCAGCTGTGGCCGCAGATCCTGGAGGCGGTGAAGAACCGCCGCCGCTTCACCTGGATCCTGCTCAGCCAGAACGGCCAGGTGGCCGGTTTCGACGGCAGCGTGCTCCAGGTGTCGTTCGTCAACGCGGGCGCCCGCGACAGCTTCGTCGGCAGCAACAGCGACGACGTCCTGCGCCAGGCGCTCGGCGACGCGCTGGGCGTGGACTGGCGGATCGAGTGCATCGTCGACCCGTCCGGCGGAGCGGGCGGGGGAGCCGGTGGCGGCACCGGTGGCGGCTTCGGCGGCGGGGCCCCCGCCCCGGGCGCCACCACCAGCGGCTGGGGCGCCCCGGCGCGTCCGGCCGCGGCCGCGCCCCCGGTGCAGCCCGCCGCCCCGGCGCCGCCCGTCCGGCCGCAGCCCCAGGCGCAGGCCCAGGTTCCGGCCCCGGCGCCGGTCCAGGCGGCGCCCGTCCAGAGCCCGCCGCCCGCCGCCGGGCCCCCGGCGCCGCACGTGGCCCCGGAGGACGACATCCCGGAGGAGGACGACCCGGACCTCAACGAGGAGGCCTTCTCCGGCCAGGACCTGATCATCCGCGAACTGGGTGCCACGGTCCTGGAGGAGATCCACCACCGCGGCAACTGAGCAGCACGTAGGCTCGGCGGAGACGACGACGGGTGACGAGCGAGGACCACGCCGTGGACGACGGCGGACGAGCCGCGCGAGCCCGTGCACAGGTGCGACAGCAAGGAGTGAGCCGTGTTCCCCGGTGGAGGCCAGCCCAACATGCAGCAACTGCTGAAGCAGGCGCAGAAGATGCAGCAGGACCTCGCCAAGGCGCAGCAGGAGCTGGCCGAGGCGAAGGTGAACGGTTCGGCCGGCGGCGGTCTGGTCGAGGCCACGGTGACGGGTGCCGGTGAGCTGGTGGCGCTGACCATCGCCCCGGCGGCCGTCGACCCGGAGGACACCGAGACCCTGGCCGACCTGGTCCTGGCGGCGGTCCGGGACGCGAACCAGGCCGCGCAGAAGATGCAGGCCGAGCGCATGGGCCCGCTGACCCAGGGCCTGGGTGGCGGCATGCCCGGTCTGCCGTTCTAGGCGGTACCGGGCGGGCTCCGGACCGGCCGGTCACTGTGGGAGTCCGGCCGGTAGGTCCGTGTGATTTATGTGGGAGTCGGGCGTCGGGCGGTGTGTCCGGCGCCCGATTCGTTGGATGATGGCACCGGAGCACCACCGACCGAGCACCGGCCGGACCACCGACCGACCACCGGCCGGAGCATCGACCGACCACCGGCCGGAGCATCGACCGAGCACCGGCCGGAGCACCACCGACCACCCGAGGGAAGGCGCGACGTTGTACGAGGGCGTGGTTCAGGACCTGATCGACGAACTGGGCAGGCTGCCCGGCGTCGGGCCCAAGAGCGCGCAGCGGATCGCCTTCCACGTCCTGCAGGCCGACCCGGTGGACGTCCGCCGCCTCGCGCACGCGCTGCTGGAGGTCAAGGACAAGGTCCGCTTCTGCGCGGTCTGCGGGAACGTCGCGGAGGCCGAGCAGTGCCGGGTCTGCCTGGACCCGCGCCGCGACCTGGCCGTCATCTGCGTGGTGGAGGAGCCCAAGGACGTCGTCGCCATCGAGCGCACCCGCGAGTTCCGCGGCCGCTACCACGTGCTGGGCGGCGCGATCAGCCCCATCGAGGGCGTCGGCCCGGACGACCTGCGGATCCGCGAGCTGCTGTCGCGCCTCGCGGACGGCACGGTCACCGAGCTGATCCTGGCCACCGACCCCAACCTGGAGGGGGAGGCGACCGCCACCTACCTGGCCCGGCTGTGCAAGCCGATGGGCCTGAAGGTGACCCGTCTGGCGAGCGGTCTGCCCGTCGGCGGGGATCTGGAGTACGCGGACGAGGTCACCCTCGGCCGCGCCTTCGAAGGGAGACGACTGCTCGATGTCTGACCGGACGATCAACCAGCAGCCCCACGCCCCCCACCAGCCGTCCCACGGCGAGGCGCACGGGCAGCCGCACGGCGACCCGCACGGGGACCGGCGGAACCACGCCCCGCACACCCACGGACACGGTTCGGAGCCGGACGACTTCGCGGTGCAGATCGCGGATTCGGTGGAGAGCTTCGTGCTCGCCGTCACCGAGGTCGCCAAGGGCGACGAGCCGGGCAGTGCCGTCTCCCTGCTCCTCCTGGAGGTCTCGCAGCTGCTGCTGGCCGGCGGCCGGCTGGGCGCGATCGAGGACGTCGTCCCGGACGACCGCTTCGAGCCGGACGCGGGGCCGGAGCCGGACGGCGAGCTGCTGCGCGAGCGGCTGGCGGCGCTGCTCGCGCCGATCGACGTCTACCACGAGGTCTTCGACCCGTACGGTCCGCCGGAGAAGCCGAACGCGTTCCGGATCTCGGACGACCTGGCCGGCGTGGTCGGCGAGCTCCAGCACGGGCTGACGCACTACCGCGAGGGCCGGGTCAGCGAGGCGCTGTGGTGGTGGCAGTTCTCGTACCTTTCGAACTGGGGCACGACCTGCTCGGCGGTGCTGCGGGCGCTGCAGTCGCTGATCGCCCACGTCCGGCTGGACAGCCCGATCGGTGCGGTGCCGGACGGCGCCGACACGGACGACGACGGGCTCACCGACGAGCAGCTGGAGCAGCAGGCCGGCGACCTCATGGCGGCCGAGCTCGGCCTCGGGCGCTAGGAGCAGCGCTGGCAGCGGCGCCAGGAGCGGCTCCGGGGCGGCAGGTGGGGCCGGGGTCGGCATCGGCCCCGCGAGTGTGACGAAGGCCTCACCGCCCGGCCCCGGAAAGAAATCCGGCCGTGCCGCCGTCCGTTCGTCCGCCGAATCTTCGGGGCCGCGCCGGATGGCCCGCAGACCTGCCGGTGCCCGCCCCGCACCGCTGCCCACGTGCTGAAACGTGCGTCTCATCATATGGATGGCACCGGTCGCGGCACCCCTGCTCGGTAGACTGACGCGGACCGCAGATCCCCCTTCCCCGGGGGTGCGGGGGCCCACCCGCCCCCGGAAACGACACAAGTCGAGGAGCGCACGTGGGCCTTGTCGTGCAGAAGTACGGCGGCTCATCCGTTGCGGATGCCGAGGGCATCAAGCGCGTGGCCCGTCGAATCGTTGACGCCAAGAAGGCCGGCCATGAGGTCGTCGTCGTGGTGTCCGCGATGGGCGACACGACGGACGAGCTCATCGAACTCGCGGAGCAGGTGTCACCTCTCCCCGCCGGCCGCGAGTTCGACATGCTGCTGACCGCTGGAGAGCGCATCTCCATGGCCCTGCTGGCCATGGCGATCAAATCCCTGGGGCACGAGGCCCAGTCCTTCACGGGCAGCCAGGCCGGTGTCATCACGGACTCCGTCCACAACAAGGCACGCATCATCGACGTGACGCCGGGTCGCATCCGCACCGCCCTCGACGAGGGCAACATCGCGATCGTGGCCGGCTTCCAGGGCGTTTCGCAGTCCAGCAAGGACATCACGACGCTGGGCCGGGGCGGTTCGGACACCACCGCGGTCGCGCTCGCCGCCGCGCTCAAGGCCGAGGTCTGCGAGATCTACACCGACGTGGACGGCGTGTTCACCGCCGACCCGCGCGTCGTGAAGAAGGCCCGCAAGATCGACTGGATCGCGTACGAGGACATGCTGGAGCTGGCCTCGTCCGGTTCCAAGGTGCTGCTCGACCGCTGCGTGGAGTACGCCCGGCGCTACAACATCCCGATTCACGTACGCTCGTCCTTCTCGGGTCTCCCCGGGACGATCGTCAGCAACGACAACCCGAACAAGCCCGAAGGGGGCGAGATGGAGCAGGCCATCATCTCCGGAGTCGCCCACGACACTTCCGAGGCCAAGGTCACGGTCGTCGGCGTGCCCGACAAGCCGGGCGAGGCCGCGCGCATCTTCCGCGCCATCGCGGACGCCGAGGTCAACATCGACATGGTGGTGCAGAACGTCTCCGCCGCGTCGACCGGGCTGACCGACATCTCCTTCACCCTGCCCAAGACCGAGGGCCAGAAGGCCATCGACGCGCTCGGCCGGGTCAAGGAGGGCATCGGCTTCGAGTCGCTGCGCTACGACGACGCGATCGGCAAGATCTCCCTGGTCGGCGCGGGCATGCGCTCCAACCCGGGCGTCACCGCGACGTTCTTCGAGGCGCTGTCCGCCGCCGGCGTCAACATCGAGCTGATCTCCACCTCGGAGATCCGCATCTCGGTCGTGACCCGCGCCGACGACGTGCCGGAGGCCGTCCGCGCCGTGCACAGCGCCTTCGGGCTGGACAGCGACACGGACGAGGCCGTCGTCTACGGAGGCACCGGGCGATGAGCCGGGAGCCGAGCGGGAGCACCGGGCGATGACCCGGCGGCCGAACCTCGCCGTCGTCGGCGCCACCGGCGCGGTCGGCGAGGTGCTGCTCGGCCTGCTCTCGCTCCGTCAGGACGTCTGGGGCGAGGTACGACTCGTCGCCTCCCCGCGCTCGGCCGGCCGCAAGCCGGTCGTGCGCGGGGAGTCCGTCGAGGTCGTCGCGCTGACGGAGGAGGCCTTCGACGGGATCGACGTGGCGGTGTTCGCCGTGCCCGACGAGGTCTCCGCCCGCTGGGCGCCGATCGCCGCCGCCAAGGGCGTCGTCGTGGTCGACGACTCCGCCGCGTTCCGCACCGCCGACGAGGTCCCGCTGGTCGTCCCCGAGGTGAACGCCGCCGCGCTGCGGATCCGCCCGCGCGGCATCGTCGCCAGCCCCGCCAGCACCACCCTCGCGATGATCGCGGCCATCGGGGCGCTGCACGCCGAGTACGGGCTCGTCGAACTCGTCGTCGCCTCCTACCAGGCCGCCTCCGGCGAGGGCCGCGACGGCGAGGCCGCCCTGCGCGAGCAGACCGCGCTCGTCGGCGGTCTCGACGCCGGCCGCCAGGAGATCGGCCGGCAGACCGGCGACCTGCGCGCGGTGATCGCCGACCACGGGCCGTTCGCCGCGCCGCTCGCGTTCAACGCGGTGCCCTGGACGGGCAGTCTGCGGGACGGCGGCTGGTCCTCCGAGGAGGTCGGGATCCGCGACGAGTCGCGCAAGATCCTCAACCTGCCCGCCCTGCGGGTCTCCGCGACCTGCGTGCGCATCCCCGTCGTCCGGACCCACGCGCTCGCCGTCCACGCGCTGTTCGAGCGGGAGGTGACGCAGGAGCACGCGCAGGAGATCCTCCGCGGGGCGCCCGGCGTCGTCCTCTACGACGACCCGGCGGCGGGGGAGTTTCCGACGCCGAACGACGTGGTCGGGACGGACCCGGTGTGGGTCGGACGGGTGCGCCGCGCGCTCGACCAGCCGGCCGCGCTGGACCTCTTCCTGTGCGGCGACAACCTGCGCAAGGGGGCGGCGCTCAACCTGCTCCAGATCGCCGAGCTCGTGGCGGGCGAGCTCCTGCCCGCGTAGCCGACCTGTGTGGTCGGCCCGCGTGGCCGACCTGCGTAGCCGACCTGTGTGGTCGACCCGGCCGGTACGACCCTCCGGGGGCGGTTGCGGCCCCAGGAGCGGGCGTCCTGACGGCCGGTCCGGCCCGATCAGTGTGCCCGATCCGTGTGTCCGATGTGAGGCGGGACCGTCCGATATGGGATCGTCCTCCCCACAATCTGTCCGGAAACCCTCTCGAATTCCCTGGAGGCCACTTCCGCGGATGCGGAAGAATGTCCCCCGGGCTGGGCAACCATGACAGGGGATCGAGTGTCCAACGGGCGTGGCGAACGTGATGGTGGGGGCAGGGGCGGGCATCTCGGCGAGTGCCGCGGTGACCTTCCCGCCGCGCGCCCATTGGCCTGCGAGTAGGCCGGAAGAAAGCCAGATGACCGCGGTCGCACCCGGTACGGCGGACTCCGGCGCCGGTGCCGACGCCGGTACCAGCGAGGACCTGCTCACCGAGACCTACCAGGCCCACTACCGCTCCCTGCTGCGGCTCGCCGCGCTGCTCCTGGACGACCTCTCGACCTGTGAGGACGTCGTCCAGGAGGCGTTCATCCGGGTGCACGCCGCCCGGCGCCGGGTGCGCGAGCCCGAGAAGACCCTGGCCTACCTGCGGCAGACGGTCGTCAACCTGTCCCGCTCCACGCTGCGCCGCCGGATCCTCGGCCTGCGGCTGCTGCCGAAACCGATGCCTGACATGGCCAGTGCAGAAGAAGGCGCCTACGATGCGCTGGAGCGTGACCAGTTGAAAGCCGCGCTCCGAGGCCTGCAACGCCGTCAGCGGGAGGTTCTGGTGCTGCGTTACTTCGTGGACATGACGGAGGCGCAGGTCGCCGAGACCCTGGGCATCTCGCTCGGATCGGTGAAGGCGTACGGCTCGCGCGGACTCGCCGCCCTGCGCACGCAGATGGAGGCCGGCCATGGGTGACGGCGCGGGAAAGGCCCACGGCGGGGGGCTCACTCCGGATCCCGCGGCGGACGTCGCGTCGGACCCCACCCCCGGTCTCCCGACGGACCCGACCGCGGACCTCACCGCCGGTCCCGCGGCGGACCCGACCGCGGACCTCACCGCCGATCCCGCGGCGGACCTGACCGCGGACCTCACGACCGATCTCTCGACGGACCCGACCGCGGACCTCACGACCGACGAACTGGCCGTCCGTGACCTGATGCACCGGGCGGTCGCCGGCATCCAGCCCGGCCCCGGCGGCCTGCCCCGCATCCGCACCGCCGTGCCCCGCCGCCGGGCCGCCCGCCGCGGCGCCCTGACCGGGGCCCTCGCGCTGGCCGCCGCCGTCGCGATCGCCCTGCCCGCCCTGCACACCGCCGACCACCTCGGCCTCTCCGGCGGCCCCGGCTCGCCGCACGCCGACGGCCCCGCCACCGGCGTCCCCGCCGGGACGACGGCCGACGGCTCCGGCCCGTTCGGCGCGTCCCCGCACCCCGGCCCGGCCCCCGGCACCGTCGGACAGCCGTCCGGCACCGCGAGCAGTTCGCCCAGCCCCGGCGCGAGCAGCGCCCGCGCCGACGCCGGGACGACCGCCCCCGCCGCGGCCACCAGCAGCGGGGACGGCCCGATCGTCCCGCTCTGCACCCGCGGCGACCTCGGCCAGGGCTCGGGCCAGGCCGGGCCCGCCGACGCCGCCGGGCGGATCTACGGGTGGTTCGCCGTGACCAACGTCTCCGGGCACGCCTGCCGGCTCGGCGGGCCGGGCGCGGTCTCCGTGACGGGGGTCACCGGGACGGACCGCAGCCGGATCCGGGTGACCGACCACACCGCGGGCGACCCGGCCACCGGCCTGCCGCCCGCCGACACGGACCCGCCGCTGCTCGCCCCGCAGGCCGGCTACCGGGTGCCGTTCGCCTGGATCCCCGACCCGGTCTGCCCGACGACCGGCCAGGGCGGTGCCACGGCGGCGCCGACCGGCGCGACCGGTCCCGGCCCGATCTCGCTCACCACCCAGGCGCCCGCGGCCTCCGGCGCCCCCGCGTCCGGCGCGTCGGCCGCGCCCTCGTCGAACCCGCAGGCGAGCCCGTCGCCCAGCACGGGCCCGACCACCGCGCCCACCCCCACGGGCAGCCCGACCCCGAACCCGACCGTCTCCAACCCGCCGTCCGCCACCATCGCGCACACCCCGGCGCCGGGCAGCCCGTCGGCCGCCGCCGTCCTCCTGCCGGGGGCGTGCGCGGGGACGGTGTACCGCGGCGGCCTGCAGGCGGTGGGCGGGCCGGCGTCGCAGCCGTCGGGGACGCCGTCGGCCGGGTAGCCGAAGACCGGGAGCGGGGCCGGGAGCGGTCCGGCGCCCGGTGTCCCGCAGCGGTGTCGGGCCCCCTGTGGTCGGACGGCGTGTGAAGAGTGGTTACCGTGGGGGGTGTGTACCGGTTCCTCCTCACTCCGCGCTGGCTCGGCGGCACCGTGCTGGCCCTGGTGGCCATCGCGGTGTGCCTCTGGCTGGGCTCCTGGCAGCTCGGCCGGTTCGAGGACCGGTTCTCCTCGCACAAGGCGGCCGGCCAGGCGCTCGCCGCCACGAGTGAGACCAGGCCGATCGACGCCCTGCTGACCCCGGCCAGCCCGCAGGTCACCACGGACACCGTCGGCAAGCCCGTCACGGTGAGCGGCAGTTACGACAGCGCGCACCAACTCCTCGTGCCCAACCGCACGGTGGACGGCAAGCAGGGCTACTACGTGCTCACCCCGCTCCGCACCGCCGACGGCCACGCCGTCGCCGTCGTGCGCGGCTGGGCCCCCGGGACGCCCTCCGACGCGTCGTCCGCGGCGGCACCGCCGCCCGGCGGGGAGGTGACCGTCACCGGCCGGCTCCAGGCCGGCGAGGCGATCGGCAGCAACGGCGCCGTCGCGGGCGGTCTGCCGGCCGGCCAGCTCGGCACGATCAACCGGGCGGCGCTGCTCAACGTGCTGTCGTACGACGGCTGGTACGACGGCTGGGTCGCCGCCGACACCGCTCCGGCCGGGCTGACCGAGGTGCCGACGGTCCAGCCGCAGGGCGGCGACGGGCTGACGCTCCGCGCGTTCCAGAACCTGGGCTACACCCTGGAGTGGTTCGTCTTCGCGGGCTTCGTGGTCTTCATGTGGTACCGCCTGCTGCGCCGTGAGGCGGAGGCCGAGCAGGACCGGGCCCTCGGACTGGACCCGGTCCTCGACTGACGGTTCCGCCTCAGGCGGCCGTCAGCGCGACGGCTTGCCCGCCGCGGTGGGCGTCGCGGTGGGCGGCGTTGTGGGCGGCGCGACCGGTCGCGACGGCGCCGCCGGGGACGCGGGAGGCAGCGGGGAGGGCGCCTCGGACGGGGTAGCCCACGGGGTCGCACGCGGGGTGAAGGTCGACGTGCCGGACGGTGCCGGGGCCGGCGTCGGGCCGTTGTGGCACCGGCTGTGAGTGCCGTACACGGCCTCCGACTCGTGGTGGTCGATGTGGTGGTGCACCGACCGACCGCCCTTGGGGGCCTTGGGCCCCTTCGAGCCGCTCGACCCGCTCGCACCGCCGGATCCGCCGCCGGACCCCTTGGACCCGCTCCCGGCGGAGCCCTTCGACCCGTTGCCCGACGTCGTCGGGTAGGCCGCCTGCACCACCGCGGCCCCGACCGGCGCGCTCGCCGGGGTGGCCCCGGCGGTGGCCGAGGCCTTGGGTGTTCCCGTAACGACCTTTGTGCCCGTAACGGCAGGTGCGCCCGTAACGGCAGGTGTTCCCGTAACGACCGGAGTGGCCGTGGCGACCGGTGTGGTCGTCGCGATCGGCGTGGCCGTCGCGGTGACCGAGGGCCCGGTCGGCCCTGCGGGGGGCGGGCAGCCCGCGTGGTCGCGGTGCCCGCCGGAGCAGCCGGTGAGCACGAGCGCACCGGCCACCCCCACCCCCGCCAGCGTCAGCCGACGCCTCACACCGACCCCCCGCCCAGGTGGCGCCGGACGAAGTCGATCTCCAGCCGCAGCTGCCTGATCCGCTCCTCCACCACGAGCGACCCGTGCCCGGCGTCGTACCGGTAGACCTCGTGCGGCTTGCCGAGCTCCGCCAGTCGCTCGACGTAGTTCTCGATCTGCCGGATCGGGCAGCGCGGGTCGTTGACCCCGGCGCTGATGTAGACCGGCACCCGCACCCGCTCGACGTACGTGAGCGGCGAGGACGCGGTGAAGCGCTCCGGGACCTCCTCCGGCGTGCCGCCGAAGAGCGTGCGGTCGAGCGACTTGAGCGCCTCCATCTCGTCGGCGTACGCGGTGTGGTAGTCCGCGACCGGCACGGCGGCGACGCCCAGCGCCCAGAGTTCCGGCTGCACGCCGATGCCGAGCAGGGTCAGGTACCCGCCCCAGCTGCCGCCGGTGAGCACCAGCCGCCCCGGGTCGGCGAGACCGCTGGTGACCGCCCACTCCCGGACGGCCGCGATGTCCTCCAGCTCGATCAGGCCGACGCGCTCGCGCAGGGCGTCCGTCCAGGCCTGGCCGTAGCCGGTGGAGCCGCGGTAGTTGACCCGGACCACCGCGAAGCCGTGGTCGAGCCAGGCCGCCGGGCCGGCGGCGAAGGAGTCGCTGTCGTGGTGCGTCGGGCCGCCGTGGATCTCGAACACGGTCGGGAACGGGCCCTCGCCGGCCCCCACGGGCCGCTGCACGAGCGCGTGGACGCGCCCGCCGGGGCCGTCCACCCACACGTCCTCGACCGGGATCGAGCCGGGCGGCACCGGGCCAGGCGCCCGCAGGACGACCGTCCCCGCGGTGGAGCGGACGGCGGACGGCTCGGCGGCGGAGGACCAGAGGTACTCGACGGTGCCGTCCGGGCGGGCGGTGGCGCCGCCGACGGTGCCGCGCGGCGTGTCGAGGCGGGTCAGCCGGCCGTCGGCGAGCGCGTACGAGAACAGCTCGCTGCGGGCCTCGTACTCGTGCTCGACGAGCAGCGCCTCGGCGCCGGGCCGCCACTGCGCGGAGACGTCGCCGGGCAGTTCGCGGCCCTGCTCGTCGCGCAGCGGGAGGGCGGTCTCGGCGCCGGTGGCGACGTCCCAGATCATCGGCTCCCAGCGGCCGGTGCGCTGGTGGGCGACGAGCAGCCGGGTGTCGCCCTCGACCGGGGCGAAGCCGAGGCAGGCGACGCCGCGCGGCTCGTCCCGGCCGGTCACCTCGTCGAGCTCGGCGACGGTCTCGACGTCCGCGCCCCCGGTGCCGCCGGGGAGCAGGCGCACGACCCGGATCGCCGAGTGCATCGCGTCGCCGTGCTCGGTGTGGTCGATCGCGAGCAGGGTGCCGTCGTGGCTGAGGTCGCCGACGCCGCCGTACTCCTCGTGCCGGTAGATCTCGACGGCCTCGGCGGCGCCGGGGCGGCGCAGGTGCAGGGTGGTGCCGTGCTCGTCGGTCGAGCGGCCGACGACCACGGTGCCGTCGCGGCCGAGGGCCAGGCCGGCCGAGTAGGAGGGCTCCAGGCCGGGCACGGCCGCCTCGTCGGGGCCGCCGGCGAACGGCTGGCGGCGCCAGACGCCGAACTCGTCGCCGTCGTGGTCGTCGAACCACCACACCGAACCGCCGTCGGGGGACAGCTCGGCGTCGGTGGTGCCGTTCGGGCGGTCGGTGACCCGACGGTGGGTGCCGGTGGCGCGGTCCCAGGCGTAGACCTCGTAGGTGCCGGTCGCGTTGGACACGTACAGCGCCCGGTCGGGGGCGTCCTCGGCCCAGTCCGGCAGGGACACCCGGGCCGCGCGGAACCGCTGCTCCCACGCCGGGACGGCGCTCTTATCCTCGCTCATCCGACCATCCAACCCGATGGGGGGGACGAAGCGGAACGGGCGGGTGGGTTTCGGACCCTCCGGGGGGTGGCGCGCCCCCGCCGGGGGCGTGCGCGGGGCCGGTCCTCGTGCCGACGACCGATTCCGTGCGCTCCGGCTCGCGTGCTCACGCCTTCGGTGCCGACGCCCGGTTCCGTGCTCACGCCTTCGGTGCCGACGCCCGGTTCCGTGCTCACGCCTTCGGTGCCGACGCCCGGTTCCGTACTCACGCCTTCGGTGGCGACGCCCGGTTCCGTGCGCTCCGGCTGTGGCGCTGACGCCCGGTTCCGTGCCCCCACGTCGCGCGGGGGACACGGAACCGGCAGCCGCCACGGCGGCTCAGGCGCCCGGGACGCGGTCCAGGAAGCCGGCCACCGAGGCGATCCGCCCGTCCGGACCGGCCGTCAGCACGTCGAAGCCGATCACGATCGGCTCGGCGCCGGCCGGGCCGAGGTTCCAGGTGAACCGGGCGATGTCGTGGTGCGCGTCCACCGGCCCGAGGGTGAACTCCAGCCCCGGGAACTGGGCCTGGGCGGCGCCGATCAGCGCGTCGATCGAGTCCCGGCCGGCCACCGCGGCCAGCGGGTCGGTGTAGCGGCCGTCCTCGGCCCACACCTCGTCGATCAGCTTGCGGCGGGCGGCCGGGTCGGTCTCGTTCCAGACCGCGAGGTAGCGCTCGGCGAGCTGCTGCAGGGCGGCGGTGGTGATCTCGGTCATCGTCTTCTCCTGTGTCCCGGTGGGGTGTTGGGCGGGTCGTTCCCGCTGCTCACAAAGGTAGGGACGGGCGGGCGCGGGCGAATCCGTCACGTATGGGTAAGGGGGTGCGTACGTTCGCCGGTCACCGTCCGGCGGGGGTGGGTAGGGTCGGAGCCATGCTGTACGGGAGGGAACGCGAGCAGGCCGTCGTGGACGGGCTGTTGGACGGGGCGCGGGAGGGCCGCAGCGGCGTGCTGCTGCTGGCCGGGGAGGCCGGGATCGGCAAGACCGCCCTGCTGGATCACGCGGTCGCGGCGGCCGGGGAGGGCTTCCGGGTGATCCGGGCGGCCGGTGTCGAGCACGAGGCCGAACTGCCCTACGCCGGGCTGAGCCTGCTGCTCGCGCCCGGCCTCGACCGGCTGTCCGCCCTGCCCGGACCGCAACGCCTAGCGCTGGAGACGGTGTTCGGCCTCACCGCCGCTCCGGGCTCCACCGGCCGCCTGCTCACCGGGCTCGCCACGCTCGGGCTGCTCGCCGAACTCGCCGCCGACCGGCCGCTGCTGTGCGTCGTCGACGACGTCCAGTGGCTGGACCGCGCCTCCTGGGACGCCCTGCTGCTCGCCGCCCGCCGCCTCCAGGCCGAAGGCGTCGCGCTCCTGCTCGCCGCCCGGTCGGACGGCAGCACCGCGGAGGCCCGACTCGGCCTGCCCGAACTGACGCTGGCGCCACTCGCCGAGGACGACGCCACCCGGCTGCTCGCCCACCGCGCCGGCCCCGACCTGCCCGCCCCCGTCCGCCGCCGGCTGCTCGCCGAGGCCGCCGGAAACCCCCTCGCCCTCACCGAACTCCCCGTCACCGGACCGGAGACGGCCGCACCGGGCAGCCTTCCGCTCACCAGCCGGCTGCTCATCGCCTTCCACGGCCAGGTCACCGGCCTGCCCGCCGCCACCCAGACGCTGCTCCTCGTCGCGGCCATCGAGGAGAACGGCGAACTCGACGTCGTCCTGCCCGCCGCCGAGACCCTCGGCGCCTGCGCCGAACACCTCGCCCCCGCCGAGGAGTCGGGCCTGGTGACGGTCGCCCCCGATCGCCGGCTCGCGTTCCGCCACCCGCTCCTGCGCGCCGCCGTCCTCCAACGCGCGCCGCACCTCCAGCGCCTGGCCGCACACCGGGCCGTCGGCGCGGCCCTGCCCGACGGCGACCGCCGCACCTGGCACCTCGCCCTCGCCGCCACCGCCCCCGACGCCGACCTCGCCGACGCGCTCGAACGCACCGCCGTCCGCGCCGGGACCCGCGGCGCCCACGGCGGCGCCGCCGCGGCCTACGAACGCGCCGCCCGGCTCACCCCCGACCGCGACGCCGCCACCCGCCGCCTCGTCCTCGCCGCCGAAGCCGCCACCGAGGAAGGCCGGCTGGAGCACGCGGAGGCCCTCGCCGACCAGGCGGCCGCCCGCACCGACAGCGTCCTCGCGCACGCGCTGCTCGACCACGTCCGGGCCACCGCGCACTTCTGGCGCGGCTCCTACCCGACCGCCCACCGCCTGCTGCTCGACGCCGCCGGCACCGCCGTCGAACCGCCGCACGCCGCCCGGATGCTGCTCCAGGCCTTCCACGCCGCCTGGTACGCGGGCGAGGAGCCGGTGGCCGCCGTCCTCGACCGCCTCGCCGCCCTCCCGCTCGCCGACGACGACCCGCTCACCCCGCTCGCCCGCCACCTGACGGCCGCCGTCCTCCCGGCCCTCGGCCGGCCCGCCGGGCCGCTGCCCACCGCCCGCGCCACCGCCGACGCCGCCCGCGCGGCCGGCGCCGACACCCCGGCCGACCTCGTCCAGCTGTGCGGCGCCACCCTCGTCCTCGGCCGGGACGACGAGACCGCCGAACTCGCCGCCGAACTCGTCGCCGAAGCCCGCGCCAAGGGCGCCGTCGGCGTGCTGCCCACACTGGGGTTCTTCCTCGCCGAGGCCGAACTCTTCCACGGCCGCCACCGCGACGCCGAGGTCACCGCGACCGAGGCCCTCGACCTCGCCCGCGACACCGGCCAGCACCAGTGGGTCAGCCAACTCGCCGCCCTGCTCGCCTACCTGGCCGCCCTCGCCGGCACCACCGACACCTGCACCCGCCTCGCCGCCGAAGCCCTCGCCACCACCGGACCGCAGACCGCCGCCCCCGCCTCCGGCGAACCCTGGGCCCACTGGGCGCTCGCCCTCGACGACCTCGGCCACGGCCGGGCCGGCGACGCCGCCGACCGCCTGCACACCCTCACCACCGGCCGCTACCGGCACCACGTCAGCGCCACCCGCGCCGTCCCCGACCTCGTCGAGGCCGCCGTCCGCCTCGGCACCCCCGACCGCGCCGCCGAGCCGTACGAACGCTTCGCCCGCTGGAGCGCCGCCGCCGGCCGTCCCTGGACCGAGGCCCTGCGCCTGCGCTGCCAGGCCCTCCTCGGCCCCGACGAACTCGCCGAATCGGCCTACCGCGCCGCCCTCGACCTGCACGAGGGCACCCACCGCCCCTTCGAACAGGCCCGCACCGCCCTCCTCTACGGCGAGTGGCTGCGCCGCGCCCGCCGCCGCACCGACGCCCGCCCCCACCTGCGCGCCGCCCTCGAAACCTTCGAACGCCTCGCCGCCCACCCCTGGGCCACCCGCGCCCGCACCGAACTCACCGCCACCGGCACCACCGCCCCCACCCCGACGGCCCCCGACTCCCCCCTGGCGGCCCTCACCCCGCAGGAACTCCAGATAGCCCGCCTGGCAGCCCGCGGCCTCACCAACCGCGACATCGCCGCCCAACTCTTCCTGAGCCCCCGCACGGTCGGCCACCACCTCTACAAGGCCTACCCCAAACTGGGCATCACCTCCCGAACCGCCCTCGCCGACCTGCTCTGACGCCCCGCCCGACACGGCTCGGACCGCCCCGCCGCGCTCAGGGGGGAATCCCGATGGAACGCGCGGCCGAGCAGGGTGGATACTGCTCTGCGCGCCGGTCTGTGATCACTTCCGCGCGGTCCCGGACCGGGACCCCGCCGGCGCTGTTTCGCGTTACCCGAAAGTCCTGGAACGCCCTGGGGGATGGACATGTCCATAAGACGTCACATCGGCATCGCCGCGGCTCTGGTGAGCTCCGCGATCGCCGGAACCACGCTGTCGGTGGGCGCCGCACACGCCGACGCGACCACGCTCTACGTGAACAACAGCCCGACCGCGCACTGCTCGGACGCCGGCACGGGCGCCCAGGCCCAGCCGTACTGCACCGTGCAGGCCGCCGCCGACGCCGCCCAGCCCGGCCAGACCGTCCAGATCGCCGAGGGCGCCGGCACCTACGCCGAGCAGGTCACCGTCACCCACTCGGGCACCCCCGGCCACCCGATCACCTTCCAGGGCCTGCCGGACACCGACAAGCTCCCCACCGCCCAGGTCGGCGTCGTCGGGGGGCACGGCTTCTCGCTCTCCAAGGTCCACGACGTCACCATCCAGGGCCTGGCGTTCAACACCGCCCAGGAGGCCGTGCTCGTCGCCGACTCGGACCGGATCGTCGTCGACGGGAACACGCTGCTCGGAGCCGGCTCGGCCAAGGCTGCGGGCATCCGCCTCACCGGCGCCACCACGGCGAGCACCGTCAGCCGCAACCGCATCGGCGCCAGCGGCGGCGCGGGCATCGCCGTCGACCCGGGCGTCACCGGCACGGTCGTCACCACCAACGCCCTGACCAGCAACATCGGCGGCGGCATCGTCGTCACCGACGCCCCCGGCACCGTCGTGACGAGCAACACCGTCGCGGAGAACTGCGGCACCGGCGTCTCGCTGGCCGGCGCGTCGAGCGGCGCGGTGATCGAGAACAACATCATCACCGCCACCGGCCCGACGACCATCCGCTGCCCCCAGGCCGGCCCGGTCGAGTTCGTCGTCTCGGCCGGCTCGGTCACCGGCACCAAGGCCGACTACAACGTCGTCCACCCCGGCACCGGTGTCAACGCGGGCAGTCAGGCCTACTCCTGGGCCGGCACCGTCTACACCTCGCCCGCCGCCTTCACCGCGGCCACCGGCCAGGGCGCGCACGACGTCGACACCGACCCGGGCTTCAACCTCGGCGGCAACTCCAACGACGACGTCACCCCGCAGCGCGACACCAACGCGCTGGACTCCGCCGACGCCGGCGCACCCGGCGAGCTGACCACCGACCTGCTGGGCAACCAGCGCGTCGACGACCCGCTGGTCGACAACACCGGCACCGGCACGGCGACGTACTACGACCGCGGCGCCATCGAGCGCCAGAACCCGTTCGCGGTCGGCCTCAGCTGGGACTGGAACAACCGGATCCCGGCCGGGCACCCGCTGGACAAGGCGTTCCTCGGCATCGTCTACTCGCCGTGGTCCAAGGCCACCGCGACGATCGACTTCGGCGACGGGACCGGCCCCCAGCCCTTCACCCCCTCGCAGGTGGTCCACACCTACCCCGGCCCCGGCACCTACCGCGCCGTGCTCAGCGCGACCGACGGCCTCGGCAACACCAAGACCTCCACCACCAACATCACCGTCGACCCGGTCGGCCCGCTGTCCGCGCCGACGATCTCGGCGGTCCAGAACAGCAACTACGGCCCGACGCACGTCGAGCTCTACGCCACCGTCACGAGCCCCTGGCCACTGGTCAGCACCACCGTCGACTTCGGGGACGGCAGCGGCACGGTCGTGCGCAACGGGAGCGCCAACGGTATTCCGCACGAGTACCCCCACGTCGGGACCTACACCGCCACCGCCACCTTCGTCGACGACCACGGACGCTCGCTGACCTACTCGCAGCAGGTCCGGGTCGACGGTTGGACCCGCTCGGGCACCCCGGTGACGGGCCGTTGGGACGGCCGCGCGAGCACCCACGTGGGCGTCTTCTACAGCGGCATGTGGTCGCTGGCCACCACCAACGACAACAGCGGCCGGGTCAACACCGTGTACTTCGGCCAGTCCGGCGACGTCCCGGTGACCGGCTCCTGGGACGGTGGGCACGACCAGCTCGGCATCTACCGCGACGGCGTCTTCGCGCTGCGCCACGACGACACCAGCGTCACCACCGTGTCCTTCGGCGCGCCGGGTGACATTCCGGTCCCCGCGCTCTGGGACGGCAACGGCCACGCCCAGCTGGCCGTCTACCGGCCCAGCACCAACACCTTCGCGGTCCGCCACGACGACGGCAGCGTCAGCACGGCGACCCTCGGCCAGCAGGGCGACCTCCCGATCGTCGGCGACTGGGACGGCGTCGGCCACGCCCAGCTCGGCATCGCCCGCCCCGACCGGCAGTGGGGCGGCACCAACACCTTCGCCCTGCGCCACGACGACGGCACCATCACCACCGCCACCTACGGCGCGGTGGGCGACTTCCCGGTGACCGGCGACTGGCAGGGCCGCGGCCGCACCACCTTCGGCATCTACCGCCCGCAGGCGGCGACCTTCAGCCTGAGCAACGCCTACGCGGGTGTCTCCGACTCGGTGTTCGCCATCATCACCACGTTCTGACCCGCGACACCCCCCGAGTACACACGCAGGCCCGGTCTCCCCTCAGGGACACCGGGCCTGCGCCGTTCCACCCGGGCGGACCTGAGCCGCCGTCACGCAGAAACGCCAGAGGGCCTACCGGATTTCTCCGATAGGCCCTCTGGACTGGGTCGGGGTGGCGGGATTTGAACCCACGGCCTCTTCGTCCCGAACGAAGCGCGCTACCAAGCTGCGCCACACCCCGGTCTTTCTGTTTGTCGCTCCGTCTCCTTCGCGACGAGTAGAACTCTACCGGACGCTCGCCGAGACACGAAATCCGATTCCCGGCGGGCGTCCGGGGCGGGTCAGCGGGCGGCCGGGGTGAGGGTGAGGAGGGTGGCCTCGGGGGGGCAGGCGAAGCGGACGGGGGTGTAGCGGTTGGTGCCGCAGCCGGCGGAGACGTGGAGGTAGGAGCGGCGGCCGCCGGCGGTGTGGGTGGAGAGGCCCTTGACCCGCTTGGCGTCGAGGTCGCAGTTGGTGACCAGGGCGCCGTAGAAGGGGATGCAGAGCTGGCCGCCGTGGGTGTGGCCGGCGAGGATCAGCGGGTAGCGGTCGGCCGTGAAGGCGTCCAGGACGCGCAGGTAGGGCGCGTGGACGACGGCGAGGGAGAGGTCGGCGTCGGCGGACGGGCCGCCCGTGACCTCGCTGTAGCGGTCGCGGCGGATGTGCGGGTCGTCGAGGCCGGTGAACTCGAGGTCGAGGCCGCCGAGGGTGAGGCGGCCGCGGGTGTTGGTCAGGTCGAGCCAGCCGGCCGCGTCGAAGCCGTCGCGGAGCTTCTCCCAGGGGTTGTGGACGGCGCCGACGATGCCGCGGTTGCCGGTGCCGTCGGGGTTGTTCATGCCGTGGATGCCGCTGCGCAGCGCCTGGAGGTAGCGGGCCGGGTTCTTGCGGGCCGGGCCGTAGTAGTCGTTGGAGCCGAAGACGTACACGCCGGGGAACTCCATCAGCGGCCCGAGCGCGTCGAGGGTGGCGGGGACGCCGAGCGGGTCGGAGAGGTTGTCGCCGGTGTTCACGACGAGGTCGGGGCGCAGGCCCGCGAGGCTCTTCAGCCACCGCTGCTTCTTGCCCTGGCCGCTCACCATGTGGATGTCGGAGACCTGCAGTACCCGGAGGGGGCGGGCGCCCCGGGGCAGGACGGGGACCTCGACCCGGCGCAGCCGGAAGGAACGGACCTCGTACCCGGCGGAGTAGGCGAGGCAGGCGGCGCCGGTGGCGGCGATTCCGAGGGGGACGGAGTACAGCGGTCGCATCGTTCCATGCTCTCAGACGGCGGATCAGCTGGTGAACGTCCGTCCGCCCGGATGGGATGCGGGTAGGGGGGCGGATGGGGAAGGGGGTGGGAGGCGGACGGGGAAGCGGGCCGGGGCGCGGGCACCCCGGCTACTCCGGTTCCCGCCGGGCCCGCAGCGCCCGGACCTTGTTGCGGTTGCCGCAGCGTTCCATGGAGCACCAGCGCCGCCGCCCCGGCCGGGAGGTGTCGACGAAGATCAGGTAGCAGTTGTGCGCGCCGCACTCGCGGATGCGGTCCGCGTGCGGGCCCGTGAGCAGGGCTATCGCGTCCCGGGCGACGGTGGAGGCCAACTGGTCGCCGTCGGCGGGCAGGGGGGGCGCCGCGGTGCCGTCGGGGGCGATCCTGGGGACGAGCGGGGGGTGTTCGGCGGCTCGGTTGAGGACGGCGTAGTCGGCGGCGGCGCCGCGTTCGCCGCGGGCCCTGGCCGCGGTGAGCCGCCAGAGGGCGTCGCGCAGGGTGCGGGCGGCGGTGAGCTGGGCGTCGGTGATCCGGACGGCGTCCGCGGGCAGGCGCAGCCGCGAGGCGGGCAGCCAGGCGGTGAGGTCGTCGGGTCGGTGCAGGACCTCCCAGCGGGCGTGGCTGCCGGGGCCACCGGTGGTGAGCAGTTCGAGGCAGAGCGCGCCGGGGTCGAAGTGGAAGCCGGTGCCGCTCGGTGCGGTCAGCAGCAGCCCGGGGACGACGGTCGGCCGGGCCTCGGCACCTTCGGTCATGTAACCACTCTAATGGGTTACCGGACCGGTCCGCAGGGCCTGTCCGTGGCCCGTGACCGTTAATGCCGGGCACCCGAACGCCGCAGGTGGGAGACTCGGGGCCATGACGACGCTCAAGGCGCAGCTGCAGGAGGACCTCACGGCTGCCATCAAGGACCGGGACGAGCTGCGCTCGTCCACCATCCGGCTCACGCTCTCCGCGCTCACCGCGGAGGAGGTGGCGGGCAAGACGAAGCGCGAGCTGTCCGACGCCGAGGTGCTCAAGGTGGTCACCCGCGAGGCGAAGAAGCGCCGCGAGGCCGCCGAGGCGTTCGACGCCGCGGGCCGGACCGACCAGGCCGCCCGGGAGCGGCAGGAGGGCGAACTGCTCGCCTCCTACCTGCCCAAGCAGCTCTCGGACGACGAGCTCACCGCCATCGTGGCCGCCGCGGTCGCGGAGAGCGGGGCCACCGGTCCGCAGGGCATGGGCGCCGTGATGAAGCTGGTGCGCCCGAAGGTGGACGGTCTGGCCGAGGGTGGCCGCGTCGCCGCCGCGGTGAAGGCCGCGCTGGCCGGCTGAGTCCCGGTCCGGGCACCGCGGCAGAAGCCGCGCAGCAACGAACGCGGAGGGCGCCCCCCGAGAT
>NZ_JBHVPD010000142.1:0-20618 GCF_042887525.1 Kitasatospora sp. NPDC057936 | reverse complement strand
GCCCGGTTCGACCGAACCGGGCCCTCCGCACGTCCGCCGTCCTCGCTCACAGGACTGGCAGGACTTACACGGCTTACAGGTCGAGGCCCGTCAGGACCATGACCTTCTCGACGGTGTAGTCGTCCATCGCGTACTTGACGCCCTCGCGGCCGACGCCCGAGTCCTTGACGCCGCCGTACGGCATCTGGTCGGCACGGTAGGACGGCGCGTCGCCGATGATGACACCGCCGACCTCCAGCTCCCGGTGGGCGCGGAAGGCGGTCTGCAGGTCGTGCGTGAAGACGCCCGCCTGCAGGCCGAACGGCGAGTCGTTGACGGCGGCGAACGCCTCGTCGGTGCCGTCCACCCGGTGCAGCGACATGACCGGGCCGAACACCTCGGCCTCGGCCAGGATCGCGTCGCCCGGCAGGTCCGCCAGCACGGTCGGGGCGTAGGTCGCGCCCTCGCGCGTCCCGCCGGTCAGCACCTTGGCGCCCTTGGCGACCGCGTCGTCCACCCAGGACTCCACGCGCTTCGCGGCGTTCTCGTCCACCAGCGGGCCGACGTCCGTCGCGTCCTCGTTCGGGTCGCCGGTGACCTGGGCCCGCACCTTGGCGACGACCTTCTCCACCAGCGCGTCGTACACCGACGCGTCGGCGATCACCCGCTGCACCGAGATGCAGGACTGGCCGCCCTGGTAGTTGGCGAACGTCGCGATCCGGGTCGCCGCCCAGTCCAGGTCGGCGTCCGAGGACCAGTCGGCGAGCACCACGGCCGCGGCGTTGCCGCCCAGCTCCAGGGTGCAGTGCTTGCGCGGCACCGAGTCCATGATCTGGTAGCCGACCTTGTCCGACCCGGTGAAGGAGATCACCGGCAGGCGCCCGTCCTGCACCAGCGCGGGCATGCGGTCGTTGGGCACCGTCAGGATGCTCCACGAACCGGCCGGCAGGTCGGTCTCGGCCAGGATCTCGCCCAGCACCATCGCCGACAGCGGGGTCGCCGGGGCCGGCTTCAGGATGATCGGGGCGCCGACCGCGATCGCCGGGGCGACCTTGTGGGCGACCAGGTTCAGCGGGAAGTTGAACGGGGCGATGCCCAGCACCACGCCGCGCGGGAAGCGGCGCACCAGCGCGAAGCGGCCCACGCCGCCCGGGTCGGTGTCCAGCCGCATCGTCTCGCCGTTGGTGCGGCGGGCCTCCTCGGCGGCCCAGCGGAAGACGGAGACGGCGCGGCCGACCTCGCCGCGGGCCCACTTGATCGGCTTGCCGTTCTCGGCGGTGATCAGCCGGGCGATCTCCTCGGTGCGCTCGGCCAGCCGCTTGGCCACGTGGTCCAGCGCGGCGGCGCGCACGTGCGCCGGGGTGGCGGCGAACACCGGCAGGGCCGCGACGGCGGCGTCCAGCGCCTCGTCGACCTGGGCCTCGGTCGGGACGCTCACCCGGCCGACCAGACGGCCGTCCCAGCTGTTGCGCACCTCGAAGTCGGCGTCACCGCTCGCCCGGCGGCCGGCGAGCCAGAAATCGTACGTGGTGGTCACCGTGGTACCGGCCCTCTCCTCGTCGTCGTCGGACCCACGAACATGAGCCCGAACCCGAGGGTAGGTGGGCGGACGCGACAACCGGATTGGCCGCCGAGGAGCGTTCGGCCCGGGGGGCACTCCATCCCGTCCAGACGTTCGACGCGGGCCCGGCGCCGCCGCCTCTTCGCCCGCTACTCGTCGCCCGCCGCCTCTTCGCCCGTCACTCCTCGCCGGAGCGCAGCGCCAGCCACAGCTCCATGCGGACGTCCGTATCGTCCAGCGAACGCCCGAGCAGCTCCTCGACCCGGCGCATCCGGTACCGCAGGGTGTGCCGGTGCACGCCCAGGTCGGCCGCCGCCGCGTCCCACTGCCCGTGCCGGGACAGCCACGCCCGCAGCGAGGCCACCAGGTCACCGCGGGCCGTCCGGTCGTGGTCGCGCAGCGGCCGCAGCAGCCCCTCCGCGAACGCCGTCACCGCGTCCTCGCCCAGCAGCGGCAGCAGCGACCCCGCACCGACCTCCTCGTGGTCCACCGAGCGCCGGCCACCGCGCAGCGCCACCGCCAGCGCCCGCTCGGCCTGCGCGTGCGCCGTGCCCGCCTCCTCCAGCACGGCAGGCGCCGAGACGCCCAGCGACAGGCCCTCGTGCTCCTCGACGACACCCAGGCAGGCCCGGTGCACCGCGCCGTTGTCCAGCGCCAGCACCATCAGCCGCGGCCCGTGCGTCCCGTCCTCCCGCGCGACCAGCAGCTTCTCGCCCACCCGGGACCCCGCTTGCTCCGCCCGGTCCCCCAGCTCGACCAGCGCGTCCGCGGCGTCCGCGTTCGGCCCGGCCCCGGCCACCAGGACCCGTATCGTCCCCTCCGGCAGCCCGCCGAACAGCCCCACCGCCACCTGCCGGGCCGTCGCCACCTCTCCCGCCAGCACCATCCGCAGCAGCGCCGCGCCCATCCGCTCCTCCGCCTGCCGCAGCTCGCGCGAGCGCTCCAGGGTGAGGGTCAGCAGCGCCACCGCCGCGTTCAGCACGTACCGCTCGGTCGGCGTGATCCGGTCCTCGGTCCCGACCGCCAGGAAGCCCCGGGCCCGCCGGTCCGCCCCCAGCGACTGGACCACCACGTAGTCCTCGTCCGCCGTGTCTATCCCCGGCGACCGCCCCTGCAGCGCCGCACTCGACGGCGCCGGACGCCGCCGCAGCCGGTCCACCTCCGCCGCCAGCCGCCCCGCCCGGCGCGCCGCCCAGTCCGGCGCCACCACCGACAGCGCGCCCGACCCGTCGTACAGCGCCGCCCAGCCCCCCAGCCGCGCCGCCAGCCGACGCACCACGGCCGTCGTCCCGTCCTTGCCGAGCGCGGCCCGGGTCAGCTCCTCCTGCGCCTCGAAGCTCGTCGTCACCGCCTCGTACTGCTCCGCGGCCAGCGCCGCCGACACCACCTTGCTGATCGCGATGAACGGCGTCGGCTCCGGCACCCGCAACAACGGCAGCCCGCGCTGCGCCGCCGCCTCCACCAGCGGCTGCGGCACCTCCGTGTGCGACAGCCCCACCCCCAGCCCGAGCCCCACCACCCCGGCATCGGCCAGCCGGTGCACGTACGCCTGCAACTGCGCGGCCGTGCGGCCCAGCTTGATCCCGGTGGTGAGCAGCAGCTCGCCACCCTCCAGGAAGGGCGTCGGGTCGTCCAGCTCACTGGTGTGCACCCAGCGGACCGGCCGCTCCAAGTGGTCCGCACCGGCGAGGACCGTCAGGTGGAGCGAACTGTTGCGGACGACGGAGGCGAGTGTGGGAGGCATGGCACCTTCGGGGGAACGACCCGACCGCACCGTTGCGGCCGGGCGAGGAGAGGGCAGTGGATCTGGTGAGGGGCTCTCCCCTTCATTATGGACGCTCCGGACAACCGGCACTGCCGAATCCACCTCGGAGGCGACTTCTGCCGCCCGTCCGCCCTCGGTCCCGGCTCACCCCCGGCTCACCCCTGGCTCACCCTCGGAGGTCGACCAGGAGCGGCGGAACTTGCTCCCCCGACACCGCCGTCAACGACACCACCGCGTGCCCCGCCGGCAACGCGTGCGCCAGATCCGACGGCGACCACCGCAACCGCTCCACATCCCGCGTCGTCACCGACTCCGTCTGCGCCGTCGTCCCCGACAACGCCTTCCGCCCCAACCGCCCGGCCCTCCGCACCACCCCACCGGAGGTGTCGGGGGTGTGCGTCACCGCCGTCTCCTGCACCAGGTGCGTCCCCCAGGCCTCCGAGAACAACCGGCCGTCCCAGGGCGCGATCCCCGGGAACGCCATCCGGCAACCGACCGCGCCGAACAGCGGCGCGCGCAGGGCCTCCGGCAGGTCCACCAGCGTCCGCAGCATCAGCACCGCACCCGCATTCGCCCCCCGCATCCGCTGCACCCCGCGCACGGTCGCCGCGTCCAGCGCCGCCGAGGCGTCGTCCACGACGAGACCTGCGAACAGCGAACGGTCCTCCCGCGCGCCTGCCGCCTGCACGAACTGGCCCACCACCAGCCGGGACAGCATCCGGGCCGCCTCCGGGTGGCTCCGCTCGGGCAGCTTCACCCGCACCCGGAGCGGGTGGTCGAGCACCCGCATCGCGAACGGCGGGCGCCCGGTGCCGTCCGTCGCGAAGGCACCCTCGAAGGCCGGCCGGTCCAGCAGCGCCAGCCGGTCCGCCAGCAGCGCCCCGGGATCGTCCGCCCGGCCGCGCTGGCGCTCGCGGTGCTCCAGGTCCCGCTCGTACGCGGCCAGCCGGCCCGCCACGCCGAGCGCCTTCACCAGCGCCGCCAGGGCATCCGCCTCGCCGCCCAGAAGCGCCCGCAGCTCGCGGACCCCCGGGTACCGGCGGTGCGCGGCGTGGAACGGACCCACCACCTGCTGGAGCGCCGTCCGGGCGCTCTCGGCGCGGGCCGTCAGCTCGTCCGGCAGCAGCGCCTCGGCCAGCCGGGCCGCCGCCTCGTCCGGATCCTGCGCGGCGCCGTACAGGTCGAGGCCGTAGACGGACGACGGGTCACCGGGCGCGATCACCACGTCGTACCAGCCGTCCGGCCCCAGGTCCGCGTCCGACGCCCCGATCACCACCGCGCACGCCGTCCCGGCGAGCGCCTGCAGGCACAGCGCCTCCGCCACCGGGCGGGCCAGCCGCGCGGTCTTCCCGGTCCCGGCCGGGCCCACCGCCAGCAACGAGGTGCCGAGCACCGCCGGATCCAGCGCGAACCCCGCCGCACGATGCGACAGCGGGTTCTTCGGAACGTCCTGCGTGACGCCCAGGCACACCTGACGGAGCAGCAGGTCGTGCCGCTCGGCGCGGCCGGGCAGCTCGCGCACCTCCGACGGATGGGCGAACGCCGCGGCACCGCGGGCGCCCACCTGCTCCACGAACGCCGGGACGAACACCGGATCGGCCTGCGCCGACTCCCACGCCTGCTGAATGCGCACGTAGTCGACGTCGCCGACCGCCTCGCCCGCCAGACGCCCCGCCGCCGCAGCCGCCCCGCCCTCCCGCAGCCCGGCCCACGGATCCACCCGCCGCGCAGCCTCCACGGCGACCCGGTTCTCCTCGGCCCGCTCCTCCTGCGTCACCGTCCGCGACAGCAACGGCGCTGCGTAGCGCCGCCACACCTCGGGCCAACGGCCCATCCGGCCGAAGACCTTGATGACGACGCCAAGCACGAAAACATTGGCCACCAGGAGCGTGAACATGGCCTCGGACTCGGACGGCGAAGCAAGTGGACCGATGCCCGTCTGCCCGCCGAACCAGACGAGCACGTACATGAGCAGCTGCGTGCCGTATAGATACGCGAACCACCCCACCACCACGTTGAGCCCCGCCCGCAGCAGCAGTGGCCAGGCCGCCACGGTCGCCGCCTCCGCCCGTTCCGGGTCGATCCGGCGGTAGCCCAGCCGGTAGATGCCCGGTTCGGCGGAGGGGCGCGGGGCGGAGGCCCAGGTGGGGAGGTCGAAGGCGGGGGTGGCGGCGGGACGGCTGCCGGGGCGCTGGTGGGGCATGGGGGGTGGGGGTGTGGTGGTGCGGTCGCCGTGGTGGTGTGCCCCGTCCTGTGCCATGTGTACGGCCCCGCTCCCTCGCCCGCCCGGCCCGACCGCCGTCGGTGCCGCCATACCCATGCCGCCGTACCGGCGACACGCCCGCGCTCAATGTAGTGGAGCGGGGCCTGCGGGTAGTCGTGCCACCCGCGCTGGCCGTGCCGGACAAGTCGGACGGCGCAGTGCTACCGAGTGGCGCATGCCCGGTCCCCGGGGGCGGCCGTAGCCTGCGAAGCACCGAGCCTAGAAGTCTGGAGAACCCCATGAGCGCCGCAACGCCGCTCCCGCAGGAGCGCCGCCTGGTCACCGCGATCCCCGGTCCGAAGTCGCAGGAGCTGCAGGCCCGCAAGCTGGGCGCGGTGGCCGCGGGTGTCGGCACGACCCTGCCGGTGTACGTGTCCCGCGCCAACGGCGGCGTGCTGGAGGACGTGGACGGCAACTCGCTGATCGACTTCGGTTCCGGCATCGCCGTGACCAACGTCGGCAACAGCGCCGAGGCCGTGGTGGCGAAGGCGAGCGAGCAGCTGGCCGCGTTCACGCACACCTGTTTCATGGTGACCCCGTACGAGGGCTACGTGGCGGTCGCCGAGCAGCTGAACGAGCTGACCCCGGGCGACCACGACAAGCGCACCGCGCTGTTCAACTCGGGCGCCGAGGCGGTCGAGAACGCGGTGAAGATCGCCCGCGCCTACACCAAGCGCACCGCCGTCGTGGTGTTCGACCACGGCTACCACGGCCGCACCAACCTCACCATGGGCCTGACGGCGAAGAACATGCCGTACAAGCAGGGCTTCGGCCCGTTCGCCCCGGAGATCTACCGCGTGCCGGTGGCCTACCCGTACCGCTGGCTGACCGGTGCGGAGAACTGCGCCGCCGAGGCCGCCGCGCAGGCGATCGACGTGATCAACAAGCAGATCGGCGCGGAGAACGTCGCCGCGATCATCATCGAGCCGATCCAGGGCGAGGGCGGCTTCATCGAGCCGGCCAAGGGCTTTCTGCCGGCGATCGTGGAGTACGCGAAGGCGAACGGCATCGTGTTCGTCGCCGACGAGATCCAGACCGGCTTCTGCCGCACCGGCCAGTGGTTCGCGTGCGAGGACGAGGGCGTCGTCCCGGACCTGATCACCACCGCGAAGGGCATCGCCGGCGGTCTGCCGCTGGCCGCGGTGACCGGTCGCGCCGAGATCATGGACGCCGCGCACGCGGGTGGCCTGGGCGGCACCTACGGCGGCAACCCGGTGGCCTGCGCCGCCGCGCTGGGCGCCATCGAGACCATGAAGGAGCAGGACCTCAACGGCAAGGCGCAGCGGATCGGCGAGGTCATGCTGGGCCGCCTGCGGGCGATGCAGGAGAAGTACGACATCATCGGCGAGGTCCGCGGCCGCGGCGCCATGGTCGCCATCGAGCTGGTGAAGGCGGGCGGCAAGGAGCCGAACGCCGAGGCCACCGCGGCGATCGCCAAGGCCTGCCACGCCGAGGGCCTGGTGGTGCTGACCGCCGGCACCTACGGCAACGTGCTGCGCTTCCTGCCGCCTCTGGTCATTCCGGAGCACCTCCTGAACGAGGGCCTGGACATCCTGGAGGGCGCGTTCGCCGGCGTCTGACGCGGTGAGCGCCCCACCGGGCGACGTACCCCCGCCGGAGGGTTGTCCGGACAGCGCTGAACGGCCCGCGGGGACCTGTACCAGGTCTCCGCGGGCCGTTCGGTTTCCGCATGGCGGCGCCCCGGATGAGGCTTCCTCATGGAGAAGCGCGGACCGGTCGTTCACAGGGTCGAAGGGTTGCCCGGTGGGCGGTGAAGATGATGTGCGGAATCACTGAAGGCGCTCGGCGTGGAAGGACCGTTGACGTAGTGTCATCGCAGATGGACAGCGAGCCCCAGCCATTGGCGGAGCCGTCCGCGGAGCCGCCGTTCGAGGCGGGTCCGCACCCGGACGACCGCGAGGACAACCAGGCCGCCCCGCACGGGACGGCGCATACCGAAGGCCGATCGACCGACCGTCCGACCCACACCCCCCGGGGCGCACGGAACGGCGATCATCCAAGCCGCCCCGGAGCTCTCCCCCCTGCTCCGGGGCGGCTGTTCGGCGTCCTGGGCCGGGCGGCGGCCTCACCGCTGGTGCCGCTCGTCGCGGTGGTCCTGCTGGTGCTGGTGTCGTGGCAGGTGGCGGCGGACGGGCCGGCGCTCGGGCTGGACCGGTGGGTCGAGCACGGTGTCGCGACGGCCCACCACGCCCTGGACAGCCCGTTCCTGAACCGCGTCGGCCACGGCCTGGCGGACCTGGGCAGCACCGTGCCCGCGATCCCGGCCCTGTTGGCCGGGGGCGGGCTCGCCGCGTGGCGCTCGCGCCGGGCGGGGAAGGACCGCTGGTGGCTGCCGCTGCCGGTGGCGGCGCTCACGGCGGGGCTGATCCCGCTGCTGGTGGTCCCGGCCAAGGCCGCGTTCGCCCGGCCGGGTCCGCTCGGCGGTCCGCTGCTGCCGGGCCAGTGGGGCTGGTACCCGTCGGGGCACACCGCCACGGCGACGCTGTCGTACGGGGTCGCGGTGCTGCTGCTCGCCCGGACGACCGGGGTGCGCGTCGCGCGCGGGCTGCGGGCAGCGGCGGTGCTGCTGGCGGCCGGGGTCGGCGCGGGGCTGGTGTGGAGCGAGTTCCACTGGGCGCTGGACGTGCTGGCCAGCTGGTGCCTGGCGGTCCTGGTGCTGTGGGCGCTCGCCCGCCGGCTGCCCCGGCCCGGGCCGGCAGATCCGGCCTAGACGTCCTGCGGGTCCTCGTCGTTGCGGTGGACGAGGCCGGCCTCGCCGTTGTCGCGGTGCCACTCGACGACGAGTTCGTCGCGCGCACCGAACCGGACGAGGTGGCGGCCGACGACGTCCTCCAGGCCGGGGAGGTTCTCGCGCTCGCCCTCGACGACGAGCAGCAGCGCGTCCGGCTGCGCCTCCAGGGTGGCGGTGCCGGCGCCGAAGGTCAGGGTGCCGCGGCCGGTCTCCTCGGAGAAGGCGGCCTCGATCTTGCGGCCCATGTGGGCGGCGAGCTGCTTGGCGTAGCGGGCGGGGCGGTCGGTGGCGACGCGGGCTTCGGAGCGGGGCACGGGCCCTCCAGGTTCAGAGGAGGGCACTTAGGGCACCCTCACTTACGGCTACGCTAACCCAGATACTGAGTTTGGCTCAACATATTTCCGGGAGGGTCGTCCGCACGCGCCCGGAACGCCCGTCCGCCGCCGGTCGCGGGCCGCGGACCGGCCGATACGCTTGGGCGGACGCCTGCCGAGGAGACCGCCCATGACCACCACGCCGACCGACGACCCGGCGCACTCCTCCCCCACTCCCCCGACGGGACCGGCAGGCCCGGCAGGCCCGGCAGGCCCGGCGGACACCGCCGCCGAGCTGACGGACGCGATGACCCGGGCGATCAAGCGGATCCGGCGCCGCACCAGCGAGCGGCTGGAGCCCTACGGCATCACCCCCGGCCAGGCCCGGGCGCTGCGCACGCTCGCGCACGCGCCCGGCTGCGAGGTGCCGGACCGCGCGATGCGGCTGAGCGACCTCGCCGACCGGCTGCACATCGCCCCGCGCTCGGCCACCACGGTGGTGGACGCCCTGGAGGAGGCCGGCCTGGTCGAGCGCAGCCCGGACCCGGCCGACCGGCGGGCCGTGCGGATCCTGCTGACCGAGGCGGGCCGCGCCGCAGTCGAGCGGATCGGGCTGGTCCGGCACGAGGTGGCGCAGGAGTACTTCGGCGAGGTCAGCCCGGCCGACCAGGACGCGGTGCTGCGCGTGCTGCGCGCCGCCGAGACGCGGTACGCGGGCCGCTGAGCCGCCCCCGGACACCGCCTAGTTGGCGAAGCCGATCACCAGCCACATGAAGCCCACCCCGGCGAGCGTGCAAAGCAGGGTGTTGCGGGACGGGTGCGGGCTGTGGGCCTCCGGGAGGATGTCGGAGGTCGCCAGGTAGAGCAGGAAGCCGGAGAAGAAGCCCAGGTAGAGGCCGAGCAGGTGCTCGGGGATGGTGAAGGCGAGCGTGATCGCGGCGCCCGAGACCGGGGCGATCGCGTCCGCCGCGAGCAGGGTCAGCGCGCGGCGCCGGTTGTTCCCGTAGAGCCGGGTGATCGTGTACGTGTTGAAGCCGTCGGCGAAGTCGTGCGCGACGACGGCGATGGCGACGACCGTGCCGACCGTGGTGCCGGCCTGGAAGGCGGCGCCGATCGCGAAGCCGTCCATCACGCTGTGCCCGACGAGGGCCAGGGCGGCGCTCAGGCCGATGCCCTGGCGCCCGGACGGCTGGGGGTCCCCGTGCGCGTGGTGGTGGCCGTGGGTGTGCTCGGCGTACTCGCCCTCGTGGCCGCGGTGGATGGCGACCGCGCGCTCGACCACGTGGATGGCGAGGAAGCCGCCGGCGAACATCAGCAGTGCCTGCGGCACGCCGTGCACCTCGCCGGGCGCCTGGCGCAGGGCCTCGGGCAGCAGGTCGAAGACGACGACGCCGAGCATCAGTCCGGCCGCGAAGCCGAGTACCAGGTGGCGCCGGTCACCCGTGCGCTGGGCGACGAAGCCGCCGATCAGCGTCATCAGGAACGCGCCGGCGGCGACGAGGACGGCGGTCACCGGGCGGCCTCCACCCGTGCCGGTCCGTCAAGTGCTCTGCGGGCCGCTCTGCCCATCCGTCTCCCCCAGGGTTGCGCCCGACATCGGGTCGACCGCCGACCGTACCGGACGGGCGACCGGCGGCTCTCGCCCGGGGTGCCCGGCCCGGCCGGGGCTCGTTCCCCAGCCTCGGGCCGGGGGTGGCGGCACGCCCGCCGGAGGGGCCGTCGGGGTGAGCCCGGGGGGACGAACGGGCTGGTGGGGGGTGGAGGGGCGGGCCCGGGGCCGGTCAGCGACCGGTGGCGAGCGGCAGCCCGAGGTGGGTCATGGCGAGTTCGCGGACGCCGTCGCCGTCGACCAGGTGGATGTGACGGTGGCTCTCCTCGGCGGTCAGGTCGAGGGCCTCATCGGTGAAGCGGCCGGTGGTCAGCCGCAGGCCGCGCTCGGCGGACTCCTCGCCGACGGCCTCGGCGAGCGTGCGGATCTCCTCCGCCGCGACCTCCGCGGCGCCGCGGGAGGCCCAGACGACCCAGCGGCCCGGCAGCGCGCTGCCGGGGGCTCCCTCGCCGGTCGCGACCAGCCCGGCCGGGCCGCGCAGCCGCACGCTCCACTCGGCCAGGCCGCCGCGGGTGAGCAGGTCGCGGACCAGCTGGGCGAACTCGTTGGCGGACAGGTCGGGCGCGGCCGGCACGGTGGCACCGGCCAGCGCGGCGGGCTCGACGCCCGCCCTCGCGTAGGGGTCCGGGGTGACGGCGGCGCCGAGCTGGCGCAGCCGCACCAGCGCCTCGTCCTGCTCGGCGTCGGCGTAGACGCCCTCGCCGTCGCGCTCCTCGTAGGGGGCGGCGGCCGGGAGCAGCCTGGTGCGGGCCAGCGCGTCGCGGTCGGCGTCCACGCTGACCAGGCAGAGCGGTCCGGCTCCGCCGGGCTCGCGCAGCCAGCCGTTGAGGACGACGCCCTCGAGTATCTCCTCGGTGTCGACGGCGTCGGCCGCCTGGAGGGCGCGCAGGGCGAGCCGGGCGACCAGCCGCAGGTAGTCGGTGGCCCGGTCGGCCGGCGGGCGCGGGACCGGGTGGATGTCGCCGTCGGGGGCGAGCCGGTAACCGGTCAGGGAGGGGACCAGGTCGAGCGGCGGCAGGTCGAGGTCCAGCACCGCGGTGCGGGTGAGCGGTCGGAAGACCGCCCGGCAGGGGGCGGGCAGGTCCTGGGTGGCGGTCTCGGCGGCGGCGAGGGCCCGCTCCAGCAGCGACTCCACCGCGGCGGGCTCGGCCAGCCGGTAGGCCCGGCGGCACTCCTCCAGGCTCTCGTTGTACTCGCGCACCGCGCGGGCCCGGGCCGCCTCGGCCTCCTCGTGGACCCGCCGGGACTCGTCGGCGGCCGGGTCGCCGGCCTCGGCCCGGCGGGTGCGCCACTGCCGCAGGGCGCGCTGGTGGGTCAGCCGGGCCTGGGCCAGCTCGCGCTGGTAGCCGGAGTCGAGCAGGCGGCGGGTCGGCGCGGCGTCGGGGTCGGCGGTGGGCGGTTCGGCGGGGGCGAAGTCCTCCCAGCGGGGCTCGGGTTCGGTGGCGTCCGGGCCGGCGGCCGGGTAGGGGCGGGGCTCGTAGTGGCGTAGCTGGCTCTCGAAGTCCATGGCCGAGACGGGCAGCGCGGCCCGCCGGAGCAGGTCGGCCAGGCGGTCGTGCTCGGCCTGGACGGTGAGGGTGCGGTGGTGGGTGAGGGCGGCGGCGCGGCCGTGGGCGGCGACCGACTCCTCGTCGGCGGACGGGCCGTCACCGGGAGTCTGCCGGCCGCCGGTGGTGCCGGTGCTGCTGCCGGCGGGGCCGGTCGCGCCGTCGCCGTCGGCGGGCCCGGCCGGTTCCCCGGGCGCGGTCGGGTCGGAGCCCGGGTCCACGCCGAGGTCGCGGAAGACCGAGGCGAGGAAACCCGGCTGGGGGAACCGGGTGGTGGCGGCGCCTTCGGACTGGCCGTCTGCTGAGTACTGCATCGGTCGTCGTTCCCCCATGCTCGTCGGCGCCTGCGCGGGGCGACCGGCGACCCCGCGGCCCGCCCCTGCGGACATTGTCCACCGAACGGGCGCGGGTGGTCAGCCAAGCCTCTCAGTTGGTCCGGGTGTTGGTCAGGTGGAGGCCGATGTAGCCGACATAGATCCGGCCACTGCCCGAGCAGTCGTCGAGGTAGTGCAGCCGGGGTGCGGTGCGCCCGCCGCCGATCCGCAGGTGCGCGCCCATGAACGCGCGCCGGGAGGCGTCGACGCACTCCGGCACCGGCAGCATCCGCTCGCGCTTCCACTTGGTGTGGCTGTGCACCGTCCGGGACTCGCCGCGGACCGCCTTGCGGGGCGGGAAGCGGTGGCAGCCGTCCGGTGTGTGCTCGCACCACTGCTTGAAGTCGCCGCCGGCCTCGCCGCGGACGGCCGCCTCGGCGTACTCCTGGAGGGCCGTCAGCCCGTCCCAGGCGAGGCGGGCCCAGCCGGCACCGGCGCACTGGAGCTCGTCCAGGGCGAGCGCGGACTTCTGGTCCCCGGTGAAGGTGAGCAGCGGGAACTCGCCCAGCCGGGACAGGAGTTCGGTGAAGGTGTCCGGGTTGTCGTCCGGCCCCGCGACCGGATCCGGCAGGGCCGCGGTGCGCGGGACCCCGGGCGCGCCGACGAACGTGCCTGCGAGCGCGCCGACGACCGGGCCGACGACCGGAGCGGTGGACGGAGCGCAGAGGCGGCCGGGTGCGGCGTGCGCCCGGCCCGGCCGGGTGCGGCGCGCGCGACGCAGCGTGCGCCGCACGCGCTCCAACTCGTCCGCCCTGGCCTGCTGTTCGGCGCGATCCTGCTGCTCCTCGCGGGCGAGCGCGGCCAGCTCGGCGCGGGCGGCGGCCGGATCGGCGCAGGACGCGGCGTCCGGGCGGGGCTGCGACGGGGGGATCCGCAGCACCGGGACGGCCGCGAGCACGGGCGGCAGCGGCAGTTCGGCGGCGAGCCGGCGCGGCTCCCGGGCGAGCAGGCCGGCGGCGCGGCGGACGTCCTGCTCTATTCGGCCCCGGGCGAGCACCGGGTGCCGGGCGCCGTCGTACCGGGAGGCCGGGTCGACCTCGGGCAGGTAGGTGCGGACGGCGCCGCCGTAGACGGTGTGGTACTCCAGCGCGACGTTGAACCCGGTGCGCGCCCCCGGATCCAGGACGTAGGCCGTGGCGAGGCCGGGCAGCTGCTGGCAGAGCGGACGGACGACGGACTCCGTCCACCCGTCGACCGGGACGTTGACCGGGACGCTGGCGACGACCGTGGGCAGCCGGCGCTCCGGGTCGCACAGCTCGTCGATCAGGTCGTCGACCTCGGCGGCGGTGATCACCCGGGGCGCGAGCTGGACGGCGGCCGGACCGTCGGTGGCGTCCAGCAGCGGCAGCAGGCTGCGGGCGAGCTCGGGCACCGGCACCCGGCACGGCGTCCGCAGGCCGCTGCCGGTGGTGTGCGTCTCGGCCTCCAGCCGGACCCAGGTCGGGCCCGCGGCGGCCGTCGCGATGGTCAGGGTGAGCTGCTGCGTCCCGTGGGGGGCCGGGGTGCGCAGGCGGCGGCGCGAGTAGTGGCCGGTGGCGGGGCCGCCGCGCAGCGGGCCGTGGTCGCGGTCGAGCAGGACGCGGTCGCCCAGGCGGAGGCGCTCGACCTGCGGGCCCGCGGGGCTATCCGCGGTGGAGGGGCCCGTGACGGGGGGGTCCACGGCGTACGGGCTCGCTTCGAGCGGGCTCGCTGCGGGCGGGGGGTCCTCGCAGCCTTCCCGCTTCAGCCAGTCGGCCAGCTGCTGGTCGGCCAGCGAGACGGCGTCGGCGTGCGGGAGCGTCGTGGTGACGGTCATCCGGTAGGGCGTCGCGGGGCCCCTGGGGCCGGGTAGGTCGGCTCGGGCGGGCGACGGGGAGCGATCCGAGGTCATGCGCATACCTCCGTGGTGCGGTGGTGGGGTCTGGTGTCCTCCATCGATGGTTTTCGTCCGGTTCGGCCGGATCCTTGCCCAGGAAACGCCATGGCCCGGAGCGGAAGTTCCAACTCCGGGCCACGTGAATACGTTCGAGTGAATCTGTTCAAGGCAAGACCGGCGTGGCGCGTCCCCATGGGCTACGTTGGCCGACTGCGCCCGTGCGTGGCGGCGGAAGGCCTCGGGGCGTCGCGGGAGGCCGCAGGGGACTGCGGCGGGGCGGGGGCGGCAGCGGGCGCAGCGCCGCAGGGGCTAGACCGGCACCTCGACGTACGTGCGGCCGGCCGCGACCGCCACCGCGGTACCGCCGGTCGCCTCGGCCAGCCAGGCGTGGAAGGCCCGCACCTCCGGCTCCGGCACGCCGACCTCGATCCGCACCCCCGCCGCCTCGTAGGCGAGGTCGCTCACGGTGTACCCGGCCGCCCGCAGGTCGTTCTCCACCCGCCCGGCCCGCACGTGGTCCGCCGTCACGGCCAGCAGTGCCACCGGGCGCCGCTCCAGCAGCCCGACCGCGTCCACCGCCTCCGACACCGCGCTCCCGTACGCCCGGACGAGCCCGCCCGCGCCGAGCTTGATCCCCCCGAAGTACCTGGTCACCACGGCCACCGTGTCGGTCAGCCCGCGGCGGCGCAGCACCTCCAGCATCGGCACGCCGGCCGTGCCGCCCGGCTCGCCGTCGTCGCTGGAGCGCTCGCGGCGCTGCTCGTCGCCGACCACGAAGGCGGTGCAGTTGTGCCGCGCGTCCCAGTACTGCTTGCGGACGCCCGCGATGTACGCCTGCGCCTGCTCCTCGTCGGTGACCCGGGCGAGGTGGCAGATGAACCGGGACTTCTTGATCTCGATCTCGTGGCTGCCGGCCTGCCGGATGGTGAGGTACGGCCTGGGGGTCGGCTCCGGCGTGGCGGACATGGCGCGGTGGTTCTCCCGGAAGACGGCGAAGGCTGGCGGCGCACGCCCCCGGCGTGCGGGGCGGCACCGTCAGCCTAGTCGGCCGCGGGGATCGGACGGGCGGCGGTCAGCGGCCGGCGAGGGCGTCCAGCTGGGCGCGGTCCAGGCCGGTCAGGGCGGTGACCTCGGCCGGGTCGACCGCACCGCAGTCCAGGCCGCGCAGCACGTAGCCGCTGAGCGCGCGGGCGGTGGCCGGCTCGTCCATCACGTCGCCGCCCGCCTTCGCGACGTAGGCGGCGAGCCGCGCGGAGGCGGCCTCCAGGCCCTCCCGGTAGAAGGCGTACACGGCGGCGTACCGGGTCGGCAGGTGCGCCGGGTGCATGTCCCAGCCCTGGTAGTACGCGCGGGCCAGCGAGCGGCGGACGAGGCCGTGGTGGAGCTTCCAGGCGGCGTGGACCTGCTCGGTGGAGCCGGTCGGGATGACGTTGGTCGAGCCGTCGGAGAGCCGGACCCCGGTGCCGGCCGCGGCCACCTGCATGACGGCCTTGGCGTGGTCGGCCACCGGGTGGTCCATGCTCTGGTAGGCCGCGCTGACGCCGCAGGAGGCGCTGTAGTCGAACGTGCCGTAGTGCAGGCCGGTGGCGCGGCCCTCGGCGGCCTCGATCATCAGGGCGACGGTGGCCCGGCCGTCCGGGCCGAGGATCGCCTGGGTGGTCTCGATCTGGATCTCGAAGCCGATCCGGCCGGCCGGCAGCCCGGCGCGCCGCTCGAAGTCCTCCAGCAGCCGCACCAGCGCGGTCACCTGCGCGGCGTAGGTCACCTTCGGCAGGGTGAGGACCAGGCCGACCGGGAGCCCGCCCCCGGCGAGCAGGGTGGCCAGGAACAGCTCCAGGGTGCGGATGCCGCGCGCGCGGACCGGCGCCTCCATGCACTTGATCCGGATGCCGATGTACGGCGGGGCGCTGCCGTCCGCCACGGCGGCCGCGACGAGTTCGGCGGCGCGGACGGCGGCGGCGTCCTCCTCGGCGTCCGGGCGGGGGCCGTAGCCGTCCTCGAAGTCGATCCGCAGGTCCTCGATCGGCTCGCGCTCCAGCTTGGCGCGGACGCGGGCGTGCACGTCGGCGAGCAGGGCACCGTCGGCGACGCCGAGGGCGCGGGCGAGCTCGGCCGGGGTGCCGGCGTGGGTGTCGAACGCTTCGAGGGCCTGGCGGCCCCACGAGCGGACGGTGTCGGCGGCGAAGGCGTCGGCCGGGACGTAGACGGTGTGCACCGGCTGCCTGGTCCCGGAGTCGCCCGGGTAGCGGCGCGCCAGGTCGGCGTCGACCGGGGCCAGCAGCGCCTCCACGGCGTCGAGGGCGGCGGCGGAGAAGGAGGCCCCGCTCGTCGACCCGTTACCGTCGACCTCGACCTGCGACATCCGTACTCCTCCGTGCCGAACCAGCGCTTCAACAGATTGTTGAGGCGAAGGTAACTCCGGCCGGGTCGGGCGTCAATGGCCGACCGAGCGGTGGACGCGGGGTCGCGGCGGTGTCCGGCCGCGGATCACCCGGTCAGTCCCTCCCGGCGGCCTGGTAGCGGTCGCGCAGCTGCGGGTAGAGCTCGGCGACGTCCTTGGGGTGCACCGAGCCGTCCGGGCGGTTGCCGGTCAGGCCGTACTCCGTGGTCAGCCAGTCGGCGAGGCGCTGCGGGTCGGGGTGGTGCTCGAAGGTGTCGATGTACGAGACCAGCGCCTCGAAGGCCAGCTCCGGGTCGAGCCGGGCCGGAGCGGGACGCGGGCCGGCGGCCTCGACGGGGGCCCGCTCCTCGGCGCGCACGGCGGGCGCGGCCTGGACGAGTTCGGCTAGTACGGGCTCGGCTTGTACGGGCTCCTGGGCGGGTGCGGGGTCCTGCCCCTGCTGCACCGGGTGCTGGGTCCCGGCCTGGGCCTGGGGCTTCGGCGCGGCCCCGGGCGCCGACTCCTCGTCCAGCGGGCGCGGGGGCTTGAACCACGGGGAGGCCTGGCCGGGCACGCGGCTGCCCGGGCTGGCGTCGGCCTGGTGGCCGCCGGTGGTGCGGACCGGCCGTGCCGTCCACACGTTGAGCTCCTCGCGCAGCGGCTGCGGGGCCACCTCCTCCGTGCCCTCCGGCTCCTGGGCCGCGCGCAGACGGACGGCGGCCAGCTTGGCGAGCATCGGCGCGGCCACCTCGGCCGACATCGGCGGGACGGCCGCCGGGACCTCCTGCGGCTGAGCTTGGAGCTGCGGCTGAGCCTCGGGACCGGGCTGTTGAATCTGCTGGACCTGCTGGGCCTGCTGGGCCTGCTGGGCCTGCTGGACCTGCTGGACCTGCTGGACCTGCTGGACCTGCTGAGACGGATGCGGCTGGGCCTGGCGCTGCTGCGGCTGGGGCTGGGGCTGCAGAGGAACCTCCGGACCGGCCGGGGCGATGGCCGCGGCGGCGCGCTGCTCCTGCGGCTGGAGCTCCAGGGCCTCCTTCGCCTCACGTTCGCGGGCCTCGTCGTCCAGCCGGTCGAGCAGCGACGGGTCCAGCGGCACGCCGTACTTGGCGAGCTTCAGCGGCAGGAGCGCCTGGATCGGAGCCGACCGGCGCCAGCCGCGCCCGTACCGGAAGCGCAGCTGCGCCCGGTAGACCAGCCGGTTCTGCTCCAGCCGGACGACCTCGTCGTACGAGCGCAGCTCCCACAGCTTCATCCGCCGCCAGAGCCGGAAGGTCGGCACCGGGGAGAGCAGCCAGCGCATCATCCGCACCGACTCCATGTGCCGGTCCGCGGTGATCGCCGCGATCCGGCCCACCGCGTGCCGGGAGGCCTCGACGACCACGACGAACAGCACCGGGATGACGGCGTGCATCCCCATGCCGAGCGGATCGCCCCACGAGGCGGCGGCGTTGAAGGCGATGGTCGCGACGGTCAGCACCCAGGCGGTCTGCCGCAGCAGCGGGAAGGGTATCCGCAGCCAGGTCAGGACCAGGTCGAGCGCCAGGAGGACGACGATGCCGGCGTCGACGCCGATCGGGAAGGCGTAGGAGAAGGCACCGAAGCCCTTCTCGGAGGCCAGTTCCCGCACCGCGTTGTACGACCCCGCGAAGCCGATGCCCGAGATGATGCAGGCCCCGGCCGCGACGATGCCGAGCAGGCCCCGGTGGGCCTTGGTGAGCGTTGGGCGTGCCATGACGTCTATCAACCCCTGGATTTCGGCTGCTGCCGTGCGCTGCCTCGCTGCCGGTTCCCGCTGGACGGGGGGCGCCGGACGGCTGACCTACCTCCGGGGCTCGGCCCACCGGAGTTTACTCGTACGCGCGTTTCAGCGTTTCCACAGGCCGGAGCGTCACAGGGGAGGGCGCGCCCGGACCGCCCCGGGACCGGGCGGAGCGTCAGGCCGTCCGCCCGGCGGTGCCGTTGAGGTAGGCCAGGACCGCGAGGACGCGGCGGTTGGCGTCCTCGTCCGGGGCGAGTTCGAGCTTGGTGAAGATGTTGGCGATGTGCTTGGCCACCGCGCCGTCGCTCACCGTCAGCCGGGCGGCGATGGCCGAGTTCGAACAGCCCTCCGCCATCAGCTCCAGCACCTCGCGCTCGCGCGGCGACAGCCGCAGCAGCGGCCCCGGACGACGGGCCGTGGTCTGCATCAGCTTCGCGATGACGTCCGGGTCCATCGCCGTGCCGCCGGCCGCCACCCGGCGGACCGCGTCGATGAACTGGTCGGCGTTGAAGACCCGGTCCTTCAGGAGGTACCCGATCCCGCCCGTGCCGTCGGCCAACAGCTCCCTCGCGTACAGCTGCTGGACGTGCTGCGACAGCACCAGGACCGGGAGTCCCGTGATCTCCCGGCGGGCCTGGAGCGCCGCCTGCAAGCCCTCGTCCGTCAGCGTCGGAGGCAGCCGGACGTCGACCACGGCCACGTCCGGCCGGTGCGTCAGCAACGCCTCCAGGAGCTCGGGCCCGGTCTCGACGGCGGCGGCGATGGTGAAGCCGTGCGCTTCCAGCAGCCGGATCAGACCTTCGCGAAGGAGGTAGAGGTCCTCGGCGAGGACAACTCGCACGGCAGCTCCAAGGTGATGGTGGTCGGACCGCCGGACGTACTGTCGATGGCGAGGACACCGTCGAAGGTACCCAATCGACGTTCGATGCCGCGCAGGCCCGTCCCCTTCGCCGGCTCCGCCACGCCGACCCCGTCGTCCGTCACCGTGACCCGCAGCGAGCCGGCCCGGTAGAGGATGTCCACCCAGACCTGCTCCGCGTGCGAGTGCTTGGCCGCGTTGGCCAGCAGCTCGCAGATGCTGAAGTAGGCGGCGGCCTCCACCGGGGCGGGCAGCCGGTCCGGCACGCTCACGCACACCTCCGTTGGCAGCGCGCTGTCCAGCGCCAACGCCCGGACGGCGTCGCCCAGTCCGCGCTCGGCGAGGACCGGCGGGTGGATGCCGCGGACGAGGTCCCGGAGCTCCTGCAGCGCCCGGGCCGAGGACTGCCGCGCCTCCGACAGCAGCTCGCGGGCGGCCGTCGGGTCCGTGTCCATCAGGTGCTCGATGGTGCCGAGCGTCATCCCGATCGCGACCAGCCGCGCCTGCGCGCCGTCGTGCAGGTCCCGCTCGATCCGCCGCAGCTCGGCCGCCTGGTCGCCGACCGCGTCCGCCCGGGTCTCGGTCAACTCGGCCACCCGCTTGGTCAGCTGGGCGTGCGTGGCCCGGCCGTCCTGGTCCAGCACCCGCCGCGCCAGCTCGGCGTGGAGGCGCACCGCGAACGGCGCCAGCAGCACCGCGAGCGCCACCATGCCCAGCCCGAGCCCGAAGTTCACCACCAGCGACAACTGGACCGGACGCACCAACCCGATGCCCTCGTAGGACCTCGGACCCGAGATCACATAGGCCGTACTGAAGAGGATGAGACCGACCAGCGGACCCGCCAGGGCCAGTACCGCCAGCGGATTCACCACCAGCCAGGCCATCTCGCCGCGGGTGGTCCGGTCCCGGAAGCCCCAGTGCAGCAGCTGCGCGTACTTCGCGACCGTCCGGGAGCGGTGGTACGAGTAGCCCGTCCACCAGTGCCCGCGCTCGTCCGGCTCCAGCGCCGGCATCGGCTCGTAGACGGCCGGCAGACGTATGCCGTGCCACCGCTCCAGCTGCCTGCGCGTGCGGTTCGCCGTGGGGCGGACGAAGAGCGCGGCCACCGTACCGCCGGCGAGGGCCGCGGCCACCAGGGCGAAGAGCGCAACCGGGTAGTAGTACGCCATCACCTGGGCCGTCACGACGCCGGCCAGCACGGCCGCCAGCACGGGCAGGGCGAACCCCGGCACCGCACCCAGCACCAGGAGGCCCAGCCGAGCCAGCCCCTGGCCACCCGACTCCAGGGCCGCCTGCGCCTGAACGCGCACACCCGCGCCGCTCGTTCGACTCGTTGTTGTCACGGAAGCTCCTGATGCCGGTCTCGATCGTCCACCATCAGTGTTCACGAAGCGGACGCCACCGACACTGGCCATGACACCCCAATTCCGGGGTGGACCTAGCACCACCTGCAGGTGGATGCACCACGAGGGGATCCCCGGGACCGACCGGAAACGCGAGCGAAAATGCGAAAAGCCCCTGATCCGAATGGATCAGGGGCTTTTCTTGAATGATTGTTCGGCGGCGTCCTACTCTCCCACAGGGTCCCCCCTGCAGTA
>NZ_JBHVPD010000141.1:0-21265 GCF_042887525.1 Kitasatospora sp. NPDC057936 | reverse complement strand
CGTCACTCCGCCGGGGCCCATAGCACGGGCCGGTCCGCCTACCTCGTCGGGCCCGCCCCACCCGCTTCCTCGGCGTCGTAGGAGGACGTGCCCGAGTCCAGCAGCGGCTCCTGCGCCTTGAGGTGCGCCGGGGCCAGCGCCCGCAGCGCGTGGTAGCCGGTGATGACGACGATGGTGCCCAGCGCGATGCCGCTGAGGCTGAAGGTGTCGGTGAACTTCATGGAGACGTTGCCGATGCCGATGATGATGCCCGCGGCGGCCGGCACCAGGTTCAGCGGGTTGCGCAGGTCCACCTTGGCGGTGATCCAGATCTGCGCGCCGAGCAGGCCGATCATGCCGTACAGGATGACGGTGATCCCGCCGAGCACCCCGCCCGGGATCGCGGCCACGACGGCACCGAACTTCGGGCAGACACCGAACGGCAGCCGAAGGCGGCGGCGGCCCAGTAGGCGGCGGTGGAGTAGACCCGGGTGGCGGCCTATCGCCGAGGTCCTGGACGACCTCCGTGGCGAACCGCTCGGGCCGTTGAACCCGAGGAGCCTGTGGAGAATCGGCGACGAGCGATGAGTTTTGCTGTGATCCACAGTCATAGATCACGGCTGGTGCGCCTCGGCCGCGACTGCGATCGATGCGCGCACCGATTGAATCAACCGAGAACCTGACACGAGACACCGAGGAACCCCAGATGCGTACTCTGATCAGCACCGCCTTCATCTCGCTCGACGGCGTCGTCGAGGCCCCCGGCGGCGAACCCGGCTACCGCAACACCGGCTGGACCTTCAAGCACACGGAGTTCCTTCCCGAGGCGTTCGGCATCAAGGGCCAGGAGCAGAAGGAAGCCACCGCCATGCTGCTGGGCCGGACCAGCTACGAGGCATTCAGCCCGGTGTGGCCCGGCATGGAGGACTTCGCCGACTACAAGGTGATGCCGAAGTACGTCGTCTCCACCACTCTCACCGACGGTGACCTGGTGTCGAACTGGGGCGAGACCACCATCCTCCGCTCGCTCGACGAGGTCGCCGCACTGAAGGAGACCGAAGGCGGCCCGATCATCGTCCACGGCAGCGCCGCCCTCAACCAGGCCCTCTCGGACGCCGGCCTCATCGACCGCTACCACCTCCTCGTCTTCCCGCTGCTCCTCGGCGCCGGAAAGCGCCTGTTCAGCGCCACCGACAAGGACACCCAGAAGCTCAAGCTCGTCGAGCACGAGACCTACGCCAACGGCCTGCAGAAGAACGTGTTCGACGTCGTCCGCTGACGAGGCTCCCGTGGGAGGACCGGACATGGATCTTCGGGACCGTGGATCGCGTCGATCCGGATCGAGGTAGATCGTTCGCTCGGCCATGCGCTCTGCTCGTCGTGCTCGGGTCCCTTGAAGGCCGGGGACATGGCAACGGCAACCACGGGACGAAGAAGGTGTCGCCGTACAGCACCACCGGGCGACGTCGGGAACCGGTGGTACCTCTCCGTCCGCTCACGCGTTGAAGGCCGCCGAGATGATCTGGTTGACGAGGCGGCGGTCGTTGCCGCCTCCGGTGATGGGGTTGAAGGAGTAGACGAGCCGGCGCTTCAGGTCACGGGTGGCGAACATGCCGTCGGTGTAGCCGAACGTACTGCCGGTCTTGCCCCACACGGTCACGCCGTCGGGGAGGGTGACACGCATCGGGCCCGCGCCGTAGAAGGCCCGGCCGCGGCCCGGGTCCTGGTCACTGCCACCCAGGTAGGGGACATCGGGGACGGTGAACATCTCGTCGAGCTGCGCGGGCGGCAGGAGCCGTCCCCGGAAGAGCGCCGTCAGGAATCGGTCCAGGTCCGCCGTCGTGGAGATCATGCCTCCGGCGCCCGGATTCTGCTCGGTGATGTCGACCAGCCCGCTCTTGTCATGTGCGGGGGAGAGGTCGATGTAGCCGTGGGTGTGCGGACCGGGAATGGTCGTGTCCGTCTCGGGCGCGGTGGTGTGCCGCAGATCCAGCGGCAGCAGGATCCGGTCGGTGATCTCCTGCTGGTAGCTCCGGCCGGTCAGCTTCTCCACGAGCATCGCGGCGAGGTAGTAGCCGGTGGCCCCGTAGCTCTGCATGGTGCCGGGCTGGTCGAAGAGCCGGGGATGCTTGACCGCCATGGCGACCAACTCGCCGAAGGAGTGGTCGTCGAGCCGGTGCTCGACGATCCCCTGCGGGTCGGTCGGCAGGTCCTGTGCCGTCAGCTCGGGCAGACCGCTGGTGTAGTCGAGCAGTTGGCGCACGGAGATCGCCGGGTAGTCGGCGGGCAGCACGTCCGGCAGGTACTCCTGGACAGGACGGTCTAGATCGACCTGGCCCTCCGCGGCCAGCTGGAACACCACGGTCCCGATGAACATCTTGGTGACGCTGCCGAGGCGGAACCGGCCGTCGACCGGGACGGCCTCCCCCGTCGTCACATCGGCGACCCCGGACGTTCCCGTCCAGTGCCCGGCCGGCCCGCTGACCCGGGCCAGCACCGCTGTCGTGGTGGCAGGGGCACCTGCGACCGCCGCCCGGAGCGCAGCCACGTTCAGCTCGGTAAGAGACGCCTCGGAGGCCGCCGCGACGGCTGCGGGGCGCCCGGCCGGCGCGGCGAGAGCCGGGGCAGCGGCGCTCAGGACCACTGCGGTGAGAGCCATGCAGGCCAGCCCCGCGAGCGGCAGCCGCCTCCTGCGGCCCTTCAGGGTGGCGGTCGCGCGGTTGGTCGGCAAGGTTTCGGAAGTCATGCCTCGAGCCTGCCGGAGGCTGACTGTCCAGCCATCAGGGATCAGCCCCCAGCCGCCCCGGAGTCGCCCCTGATACGTACCGGTCTCGGGGGAATTCGAGCTTCCGGAGGCGCCGGCCCAGGGGCTCGGCCGGCGGGTGATCAGCGGGCGGTGTCGCGGACGAGGACGAGTTCGTTGCTCATCCGGCGGTGGCTTGCCCGGTTCGCTTCGGTGCGCTGGTGAAGGCGCGCCGGTAGGAGCGGGGAGGCACCCCTCGGCGCCGCACGAACTGCTCGCGCAGCACGGCCGCGCTGCCGTAGCCGACCCGGCGGGCGACCTCTTCGACCGGGAGGTCCGTGGTTTCGAGGAGTTCCTCGGCTCTGCTCAGCCGCAGGCTTCGCAGCCAGGCGTGCGGGGTGGTACCGGTCGCCGCGGTGAAGCGGCGGGCGAAGGAGCGTTTGCTCATCATGGCGCGGCGGGCCAGTTCCGTGACGGGCAGCGGCTCGTGGAGGTGCTCGCGGGCCCAGCCGAGGACCTCGGCGAGCCGCTCGTCCCGGCCGTCCTCGGGGACGGGCGCGGCCAGGTACTGGGCCTGACCGCCGTCGCGGTGGGACGGCAGCACCATGTCCCGGGCGACGGCGTTGGCGAGCGCGGCGCCGTACTCGCGCCTCAGCAGGTGGAGGCACAGGTCGAAGCCCGCGGCTGCTCCGGCACCCGTGACGACGCTCCCTTCGTCGATGTAGAGCGCGCCGGCTTCCACGGTGACCTGCGGGTGGCGGTCGGCGAGGAGTTCGGCGAACCGCCAGTGGGTGGTCGCCCGACGGCCGTCGAGCAGTCCGGCGGCGGCGAGCGCGAACGTGCCGACGCAGTGGGCCGCGACTGTGGCGCCGCGCTCGTGCGCGGCCCTCAGCACGTCGAGCACAGCCGGGGCCGGTGGTGCGCGGAATGCGGTCCCGGGCAGGGCGATGAGCAGATCGGCGCCGGCGAGCCGGTCCAGCCCGTGCGCGACGGACAGCGGCACGCCGCAGTCCGTCGGCACCGGTCCGGGCCGGTCGGCGCACAGGGCGAAGTCGAACCCGGGCAGCTCCGCCCCATGGGGACCGAACACCTCGGTGACGATGCCGGCGGCGAGCAGGCCGACACCAGGAGGGGCGTACGCGGCGACGGTCTTGAAAGGCGGCACCGTCGCAGTCTGGCACACCTGGCACGAATCCTGCGATCAAGGGCATCAGTGCCACTCGTGAACCACCGCCGCACCCGGAAGGATTGAGGCCATGACAGACGCACCGCTCGGCCGCAGCGCCACATACAAGGTCCTGACCACCGGCTACGTGGGATCCACCGGCCCCGGAGTCGCCGCAACCGTCTCCTACATCTCCGACGCAGGACGACACGTGATCTTCGACCCGGGCATGGTGGCAAGCCCCGACCACATCCTCGCCCCGCTCGCGGAACTGGGCCTGACCCCCGAAGACATCACCGACGTGGTACTCAGCCACCACCACCCGGACAACACCATGAACGTCGGCCTCTTCCGCCGCGCCCGGGTACACGACCACAAGGTGGAGTACCAGGGCGACCAGTGGAAGAACCGGGACGCAGAAGGCTACGAACTCACCCCCTCGCTGCGCCTGATCCGCACCCCAGGCCACAGCCCCGAGGACATCACGCTGCTGGCGGGCACGGACTCGGGCGTCGTCGCCTTCGCCGGCGACCTGTGGTGGCACACGCACGGCCCGGCGGACGATCCGGTAGCCCCGGACCGCGAACTGCTGCGCGCCTCACGGCTGCGGGTGCTGGCTGCGGCGGACCTGATCGTGCCCGGCCACGGCGGCCCGTTCGAGGCCGACGACACGACCCCGCGCTGAGGCGTGTTCGGTAACTGGTCGGGCTGTGGCCGTTCGTCGGCGTGGCGGTGATCGTGAGCATGCACCGCGGGAAAGTCCGGTGCGTCGCGGGCACCGCACGAGATCCGCTGCCAGGCGTCGGCCGGGGCCTGGGAGAACAGCCAGTCGATGCGTGGACAGCCCACGCCGAACTGGGACTTGGGCACTGCCAGGACATAGCCGACAACGGACTGTTCCAGCAGTCGGCGGAAGCGTCCTTCCCATCCGTAAGCCGAGTCGGCAGTGACCCGGGCGGCGGGCAGTGGGGAGGCGAGTGCCCGTAGGACCAGGGCCTTGGCGAGCCGGCCCTTGGTGTGGAACTCCCGCTCGTCGGGGATCTTCGCCGCGCGGCAGCGGTCCCGATCCTCGGTCCAGGACCCGGGCGGGCAGAGCTCGCGGTCGACAAGGGCCCGCAGACGGAAAGCCCCCGCTACCCGCCTCCCGTGCGCGCCGTGACCAGGCCGGACTCGTAGGCCGCGATGACCGCCTGGGCGCGGTCCCGGACGTCGAGCTTGCCGAAGATGCTGGTGATGTAGTTCTTCACCGTCGACAGGCTGATGTCCAGGGCCCGGGCGATCTCGGTGTTGTCGAGGCCGGTGGCCATCAGCCGCCACACCTCGACCTCCCGGGGCGTCAGCCCGCCCGTGTCGGTGACCGGCGGCAAGGCGCCGACCGGGGCCCGGACGTAGGTGGAGATCAGCCGGGTGAGCAGGCGCGGGGCGACCACCGCCTCGCCGGCGTGGACGGTGCGGATCGCCGCGCCCAGTTCCTCCGGCGAAACGTCCTTGGGCAGGAACCCGTGGGCGCCGGCGCGCAGCGCGGCCACCACGTACTCGTCCATGTCGAAGGTGCTGAGGGCGAGGACTCGGCAGGAGGGGAGGGTGCGGGCCAGCTCCCGGGTCGCGCCGACCCCGTCGAGCACGGGCATCCTGATGTCCATCACCACGACGTCGGGGCGCAGCAGGCGGGCGGCGGTGACGGCCTGTTCCCCGTTCTCGGCCTCGCCCACCACCTCGAAGGACGGGTCGGGGGAGAGGATCAGGGACAGGCCGCGCCGCACCAGCGGCTGGTCGTCCGCGATGAGGACCCGGATGCCCGGTGCCGCCGCGCCCACCGGGCCGTCGCCGTGCGCGCTCACCGGGCCGTCGCCGTTCCGTGCTGGACGGCCGCGTCGGCCGTTTCCTCCGGGGCCAGTGGCAGGTCGGCCAGGACGGCGAAGCCGCCCTCCGGACGTGGTCCGGTCCGCAGGGTGCCGCCGTGCAGGGCGACGCGCTCGCGCATGCCGATCAGGCCGTACCCGCTCCGGCCGCCGGCCGGCACCGCCTCCTGCGGTGCGGCGCCGCCCGTGCCCGCCGTGCCCGCCGTGTCCGCTGTGCCCCCGTCGTCGCGCACCTCGACGGTGACCCGGTCCGGACCGTACGTCAGGGTGACGGTCGCGCGGGCGGGCCCGGCGTGCTTGCGGGCGTTGGTGAGGCCCTCCTGGACGATCCGGAACACGGTCAGGCCGACAGTGGGCGGCAGCGGGCGGCGGGGCCCCTGGACGCCGAAGTCGGTCGGCAGGCCGGCTACCCGGGACTCGTCCACCAGCCGGCCCAGGTCCTCGGCCCCGGGCTGGGGCGAGGGCGGGGCGGTGTCCGGTTCGTCGCCGGCCCGCAGGACGTCCAGGAGCTGGCGCATCTCCCGCAGGGCCAGTCGCCCGGAGGACTCCAGGGTGACCAGGGCGTCCCGGACCACCTCCGGGTGGGCGAGGTTGGCCCGGGCGCCGCCGGCCATCAGCTGCATGGTGGTGATGTGGTGCGCCACGATGTCGTGCAACTCCCGTGCGATGCGGCGGCGTTCATCGGCCACAGCGCGGTCGGCCAGCAGCTTGCGGTTGGCCGCGACCTCCCGCTGCCAGCGCGCCACGGCGAGGCCGGCGCCGACCACGAGCAGGGCGGAGACGGGGGCGCTGACGACCGCCTGCCAGGCGGGCATCCGCAGGTGGCTCTGGCTCAGCACTGTCAGCACCGACGTCACCACCGAGGCTGCCGCCGTCTCCAGGGCGGTGCGGGCCCTGGCCACCGAATACAGGGCGACCACCAGCGCGGCGCCGAAGTGGGGGCTCGCCGGCGCGGACAGGTCGGCCGCCGACTGCAGCACCAGGACGCCGGCCAGCGTCGCGACCGGGCGGCTGCGCCGGGCGAGCAGCGGCAGGGCCGACAGCGTGACCAGGAGGAAACCCGTCAGGCTCGCCCCGTGGTCACCGGCATCCCCGTTGAACACCAGGTAGCCGAGCAGGTCGATGGTGCAGGCACCGACGGCCAGCAGCGCGTCGGCGCGCGTCCACGGCGCACCGTCGGAGTCCGCCGGGTCCGCCGGGTCTGCCCGCTCCGCCCCGAGTGCCGCCTCCGCCCCGGGACGCTGACGCCCGCCCATATCCGTTCCCCTCCGCGCCCGGCCCGCGCCGCGCCCTACCGTTGAGCCCCGTTGAGCCCCGACCGGGCTCCGATGAGCCCCGGCCAGGCCCCGATCAGGCCCCGACCAACCGTCATCGGCCCTGATCCAACCGTCATCGGCCCTGATCAGGCCCGATGACCCCATTCTGGCATCGACCCACCCCGCCCCTGCATGGTCCCCACGGCCGATCACGGAGCCCGGACCAGGACCACGGTCCCGGGTCCGGGCCCGGCCGAGGAGCAGGGGCCCCGGTGTGGATCGTCCGTCGCAGGGACGTCCTCGGCCCACCCCGGGTGATGGTCTGGAACCCGGCCGGGAACCCCCGCAGCCGAGACCGACCCTGCGGACGCTCGCGTCCACCGCCGGAGGAAACCGTGATCCGTGCACTGACCGGATACTCAACCAGGAACCCGTGGAAGGTGATCGCCCTCTGGGTGGTGCTGGGAATCTCCCTGGCCCTGCTGAGCCCGATGCTGCTCGCCCGGGTCACCCAGTCCCAGACCGGGGACTTCCTGCCCAAGAGCTACGACTCGGCCGCCGCACTGCGGATCGCCGAGGACGACTTCGGGATGAAACCCGACGCCACCACGGTCACGGTTCTGGTCGCCAGGACCGACGGCGAGGCGCTCACCGCCGCCGACCAGCAGCGGGTCGAGGCCGAGGCGGCGAAGCTCGCCCAGCGCCGGGTCGTCATGCCCAGGAAGGACGACGAGCCGGCCTTCCTCGTCCCCGACCGGTCCCAGACCCCACGGGTCGCCCCGGCCATGGTGGCGCCCGACCGCAGCTTCGAACTGCTCTCCGCCGAACTGACCGGCAACGCCGCGGACGAGGGCGTCCAGGGCGTCTACCGGGCGTTCCGGGACGCCACCCGGGCCCGGTTCGCCGACGCCGGGATGCGCACCGGGTTCACCGGGGGACTGGCCGACGCCGTGGACACCGCCGACTCCCACCGCACTGCCGCGACGGTCGGCAGCGCGCTCGTCATGGGGCTGATCGTCCTGCTCAACGTGCTGGTGTTCCGCAGCGTGGCGGCGGCCCTGCTGCCGCTGCTCGCCGTCGCCATGATCGGCAGCGTGGCGGGCGGAGCCGTGGCCGTCGCCGCGACGCTGACCGGCCTCAAGCTCGACGCCGGCACCCCCGGGCTGGTCTCCGTGGTCCTGCTCGGCATCGGCGTCGACTACCTGCTCTTCCTGCTCTTCCGCTTCCGCGAGCACCTGCGGGCCCGGCCCGAGCAGCCCGCCCGCGAAGCCGCCGCCCAGGTGACCGCCCGGGTGGGCACCGCGATCACCTCGGCCGCGCTGACCATCGTCGCCGCCTTCGCCACCCTCGGCGTGGCCAGCTTCGGCCAGTTCCGCTCGCTCGGCCCGGCCATCGCCGTCGCCGTCCTGGTCATGCTGCTGGGCAGCCTCACCATGATGCCCGCCCTGCTCGCCGCCTGCGGCCGCGGCATGTTCTGGCCCTCCCGCAGCCTGCGCCGCCAGCCGGGCGAGGGCTTCGCCGCCCGCTTCGGCGCGCTCGTTGCCCGGCGGCCACTGCCGATGCTGCTCGCCGCCCTCGCCCTGCTCGGCGCACTGGCCGCCGGGATGACCGGGATCCGGATGGACTACGGCCTCGGCGGCGCCGGCGACCGGACCCCGGCCGCCGCCACCGCCGCCGAGATCTCCCGCACCCTGCCGGCCGGCGTCTCCGACCCGACGAGCGTCTACGTCGTCACCACGGACGGCACCACCCTCACCCCCGGCCGGCTCGACGGCCTCTCCCACGCCCTCACCCAGGTCGAGGGCGTCGGCAAGACGGGCGGCACCGTCCTCAACGGGGACCGGCGCGCCGCCCGGATCGACCTCTACCTGACCGCAGACCCGCAGAGCCGACGCGCCCGCGACCTGGCCTCCGGCCCGGTCCGCGCCACGGTCGCCGCCCACACACCCGCCGGGACCAGCGCCCATGTGGGCGGCACGGCGGCGATCTTCGCCGACATCTCCACCGCCGTCGACCACGACCTGACGATCGTCTTCCCGGTCGCGGCCGCCCTGATCGCCCTGATCCTGCTGCTGCTCCTGCGCAGCCTGCTCGCCCCGCTGGTCCTGATGGTCTCCGTTGGGCTCGGCTTCGCCGCCACCCTCGGCGCCGCGACCCTGCTGTTCCAGCACGGGCTGGGCGAACCGGGCGTCAGCTTCACCCTCCCGCTGGTGCTGTTCCTGTTCGTCGTGGCACTGGGCACCGACTACAACATCCTCATCACCGACCGGATCCGCGAGGAGATGCAGCGCCCCGGCCCGCCCCGCGCCGCCGTCGCCCGTGCCGTACGGCACACCACGCCCGCCATCGCCACGGCCGGCCTGGTCCTGGCCGGTTCCTTCGCGACCCTCGCCGCCACCCCGGGCAGCGAACAGGTCGCCTTCGCGCTGACGCTCGGCATCCTGCTCTCCGCCGCCGTCCTGTCCCTGGTCCTGGTGCCCGCCGTCGCCGCCCTGCTCGGCCGCGCCCTCTGGTGGCCGCTCCGCCCGGCCCACCACCACCGGGCCGAGCCGGCCCCGGAGCCCTACCGCGTCCCGGTGCCCTGACCGGCGAGCCGCCGGTACTCCAGCAGGACGTCCTGCAGAAGAGGCGCAACCGCTCACGCCGCCCGGAGCAGTTCGGGTTTTACCTTCCCGGTCGGCACGAGCCGAACCACTTCAGCGAACTCGTCGACATCGTGTGATCGGTGCGACTGGTCCGCCTCGTGCGAGGGACGGCCGCAGGGGGTTCCAGCCAGCGCCTGGGGTTAATCGTCGGTTGGGATCCGATCGCGGATCTTGATCGCCGAGTCGTGGACACCGATCAGGGTCCGGTCCACGATCCACCCGGCCTTGATGAGGATCCGTTCTACCGCGTCGGTCATCACTTCGAGGGTGATGCTGCCTAGCGGGATGGCCCGTTCGACGGCGAACCGCGGCGAGTTCACGATCAGCTCCTTGACGTTCTGCGGTACGGGCCCGTGCCGCCGCCACCACGCCGCTGCGGCCGGCTGATTCCTGGTGGTGCGTGGGCACCGCGATCGCCTCGCGGGCCCATCGGCAGCTCGCGCCGGTAGGTCGTGGGCACCACCGACGCCGAGCTGGAGGCGATCGTACGGGTGCTGTACCTGGGGCTGGTCTTCAAACTCCCGTCCCCGCTCTGCCCCGGACTCCGCCGACCGACACCGCAGGTCGGCCGAGTCCGGGCCCTGACATACGATCATGTCTGGGAGCATCGTGGTTCGGGGCATGGGGTGTGGATGTTCAATCTGCTGGTGTCGCAGACGGAGCCGAGGGCGTACCGGACGCTAGGCGATGCGTTGCAGGCAGCCCCGGTCGGGGCGGTCAACATCGCAATCACGCCCGGTCACTACCGGACCGACGCGTACCGGTTCTGGGGCACCGCGACGATCACCGCGCTCGGCCCGCGTGGGTCCGTAGTGATCGACTGCTCCGACGAGCACAACCTCCAGATCGAGGGCCGCACGACGCTCCAACGCCTGGTTCTGCGCAACTGGCACCCGGACGGGCTGGCGCTGAGCGTCGTCGGCGGCACCGCGGTGGTGGAGGACTGCGAGTTCATGAGCCGGTCGGCCACCAGCGTGTGGGCCCGCGGCGGCGCGGAGCTGTTCCTGCGCGGGAGCACCGTCCGCGACGCCGGCATCGCCTACCGGGACGCCGCCGGCGTGATCGAGGGCACCGAGGTGATCGGCGCCGGGGCGTGCGGGATCGCGCTGCGTGACGGCGCCCGGGTGAGCGTGCGCAACTGCCGGATCAGCGGCGCCGGGGAGCACGGGATCTGGGTCACCGCGCGGGCCAACCCGCTGATCGAGCAGTGCGAGATCGACGGTACGGACCAAGGCGGGATCGTGATCGACGGCCACGCCAGGGCCGCGATCCGCGGTGGCTCCGTCTCCGGCTCCAAGCAGTGCGGGCTCGTGGTCCGGGACGACGCCCACGCCACCGTGGAGGGGCTGCGGATCACCGCGGCTGCGCAGGACGGCGTCTGGTGCACCACCCGCGGTGTCCTGACCGCCGACGGGGTCACCGTGCAGGACGCCCGCCGTTACGGGGCCGTCGTGGACGACGGCGGCGTGGCCACGCTCACCAACTGCGTCGTTGAGGGGTCGACGGACCTCGGGCTCGCGGCCGGTGGGGGCGGCAGCCGGACCGAGGTGACCGGCGGCCGGATCGAGCGGAACAAGGTCGGCGTCGGCTTCGGCGACGACGGCGCGCTCACCATGACCGGGGTCGAGCTGACCCGCAACGCCGACGCCGGCCTGGTGCTCATGCCCGGCGGGCCCGCCCGGTTGCACAGCGTCACCGTCACCAGGACCGAGGGCCCCGGGCTCATCGTGTTCCGGGGCGCCGACGCCGACATCAAAGCACTGGTCTCGACGGACAACCAGAAGGGCGACCTGCGGGACTTCCAGCCGGCGCCGAAGTCCGCACCGGACTCCACCACAGCTCCTGCTGTTACCCCCTCCCCGCCGTCGGCGCCGTCCCGCCCGCTCGTCCCGCCCGCCGAGCGTCCGACCGGTAGTACGGCGCCGACCGCCGCCCCGAACACTTCCCTGGACGCGCTGCTCGCCGAGCTGGACGCCATGATCGGCCTGCGCGAGGTCAAGGAGGAGATCGGCAAGCTGGTCAAGTTCCTGCGGGTGGCCGAGCAGCGCCGACGCGCGGGGGTGACCCCAGGACCGCCGATCGGGCGGCACATGGTGTTCTCCGGCTCCGCGGGCACCGGCAAGACCACCGTCGCCAGGGTGTACGGGCGGCTGCTGGCCGCCCTGGGCGTGGTCGCCGACGGCCACGTCACCGAGGTCTCCCGCGCCGACCTGGTCGGGAAAGTGCTCGGCGAGACGACCCAGAAGACCACCGCCGTCTTCCACAACGCCCGCGGCGGCGTGCTGTTCATCGACGAGGCCTACGCCCTCTCCCGCCGCTTCGGCGTGGGCACGGACTTCGGCCAGGAGGCGATCGACACCCTGGTGAAGCTGTTGGAGGACCACCGCGACGAGGTCGTCGTCGTGTTCGCCGGCTACTCGGCCGAGATGCGCGAGTTCCTCTCCGCCAACCCCGGCCTCCAGTCCCGGGTCTCCCGCACCATCGAGTTCGAGGACTACACCCCGGACGAACTCGTCGCCATCGTCGAGGGGCTGACCGCGCAGTTCGACTTCGTCCTCGCCGATGGCACCCGGGAGGCGCTGAAGGCCCACTTCCAGCAGGCCCGCCGCACCGCGACGTTCGGCAACGGGCGCGAGGCCCGGCGCGTATTCGAGGCCGCCATCCAGCAGCAGGCGCTGCGGCTGGCCGACCACGACGACCCCTCGCCCGAGGATCTGGTGCAGCTCCTGCCCGAAGACCTGAACGACGTGGTCGACCGCGGCCTGGGCACACGCTTCGGCGAGACCAGGGACACCGATCAGCTGGACGCCATCCTGGGCGAACTCTCCGCCATGGTGGGCCTGGAGAGCATCAAACAGCAGATCAGGGACCTGATGGACCTGATCGTGATGGCCCGGCGCCGCCGCGCGGCCGGCCTGCCCGCCGATCCTCTGCCCAGCCACCTGGTCTTCTCCGGCCCACCCGGGACGGGCAAGACCACCGTCGCCCGGCTGTACGGTTCGCTGCTCGCGGCCTTGGGCGTCCTCGCGCGCGGGCAGGTCGTCGAGGTCTCCCGCGCCAGCCTGGTCGGCGCGTTCACCGGGCAGACCGCCGCCCTGACCACCGAGGCCTTCGAACGGGCCCGCGGCGGCGTGCTGTTCATCGACGAGGCCTACGCCCTGGTCCGCCCGGCCGGCTCGGGGCCCGACTACGGGCAGGAGGCGATCGACACCCTGGTGAAGCTGATGGAGGACCACCGCGACGAGGTCGTCGTCATCGTGGCCGGCTACACCGACGAGATGCAGTCCTTCCTCGCCGCCAACCCCGGCCTCGCCTCCCGCTTCTCCGCCACCGTCGAGTTCCCCGCCTACGGCCCCGACGAACTCGTCGAGATCCTGGTCCGGATGGCCGAACCCGCCGGCTACACCCTCCCCGCCGACACCCTGGCCGCCGTGCGCTCCCACCTCGCCACCCACGCCCCCGACTACGCCCTCGGCAACGCCCGCGAGATCCGCAAACTCCTCGCCTCCGTCCAGACCGCCCAGGCCCGCCGCCTCCGCGAACGCGAACGCACGGGTCTGGAGAGCACCGTCGACGACCTCCGCCTCTTCCACCCGGAGGACATCGGCGCCTTGGGTCGTCTTCAAAGCTGATCAAGTGATGGGCGATCATGTCGGTCACGGCGCGTCGTCATAGGCTCTCGGACGTCAAGTGGGTTGTGCTGTCACGATTCCTGCTGGCTTCGGGGGTTTGCCGGTCGTCCGCGGTCGGACGACCGGCTGCTGTTGAACGGGATCGTGTGGAAGCTGCGGACCGTAGGAGCGGCGGCCTGTCGGGGCTGCCCGGGAACTTCGACGATCAGCAGCGTCCCCCGGCTGCCCGTTCGCACCGCGAAAGGCGGCCGGGCGGAATCACGGGTGCAGGGCGCTGAACCGCCGGTGTGACGTCTGTCGGATCAGGCCCTGTCAGCGGCACACGGTTGACTTTCGCCATGGACGACACCACCGATCACCTGCACCGCATCGAGGCCCTGCGGGCCGACCCGGCGCCGGGCATCGCCCGCCTGCCGGCCGACGGCGATCTCGGCGCCGCTCACCGGCGGCTCGTCGAGGCGCTGCGCCCGCGCTGGGGGGGCGTCGCGCAATCTCGCGACCGGTGGACGTGAGCCGGAATCGCCGATTCATGGCCGGCCGCACACGGACACGGCCGTGTGCGCGCAGGAAGTCGGACCAGCCCGGTTTCCTGCGCAAGCCGGTGCCGGGCGAGGTGGCCGGACGGTCAGCCCGGTCGGTGCGCCACCGCGGCGAAGATGGTCACGGAGAGGTGGAAGGCGCCCAGTTCGGCGGCTTCCGTGAGGTCGTCGTAGAGCCCGTCGCGCTGCTTCTCGGTGATCAGGCCGCGCCCGAGCGCCGCCGTGGCGAGGCCGCGGACGATCGGCCAGGTGACGTTGCCGGTGTCGTGGAGCAGCACGTCGGCGCCGACGTGGTCGACGGTCAGGCCCGCCCCGGCCAGCCAGCCGGTCAGGCGGCGGCCGGCGTCCGGGGTGGCGGCGGTGGCCTGGGCGACGGAGGCCAGCGCGGGGCGCAGCTCCGGGTCGACCGGGTGGAGCACGAAGGTGGCCCAGTCGGTGTCGAGTAGGGCCACCCGGCCGCCCGGGCGCAGGACTCTGCTCATCTCGGCGACCGCTGCCGCCGGGTCGTCCAGGTGCTGGAGGACTCGTTCGCACCAGATCACGTCGACGTTGCTGTCGGGCAGCGGCAGGGCGAGGGCGGTTCCGTCGAGGAAGCGCGCCGAACTGCCCGCTTCGGCGGCGCGCTGCTCGGCCACCGCCCGTAGTCCTGGGTGGGGTTCGAGCCCGGTCGCCGCGCCCTGCGGGCCGACCGCCGCGGCCAGCACCTGGGTTTCCGACCCGGTCCCGGCCCCGACGTCCAGTGCCTGCTCGCCGGGCCGCGCGGCAAGCTGTGCGTGTGCCCACTCCCGCAGCCGCCGCACACCGGGATTGGCGGCCTGGACGTCCAGTGCGGTGATCATGCGGTCGGTGATCGCGGGGTCGGCGTTGGGTGCGTGGAAGGCTGAGGTGGCGCGAGGGCTGGTCATGCCGCCCACTGTAGGAGCGACGGCCCGTCAGTGCTGCTCGGGCACTTCGACGATCGGCTGTCGCCGTCCTCACAGGCTCAGCAGCAGGTCCCGGACCGCGGCGGGCTGGGACAGGAACGGGTGGTGGCCGGCGTCGAGCTCGACGACGTTGCCGGCCCGGTGGGCGAACTCGCGCTGCAACTGCGGTGGGGTGCCCCGGTCCTGAGTGCAGACGAGGTATGTCGAGGGCACCTGCTGCCATGCGGCTGCCCCGACGGGCTGGCCGGTCACCTGGACACTCTGCCGGGCGATGTGGTCCGCTGCCCGCGGCCGGAGCCCCCGGGCCGCACCGATGCCAACGGCCCCCGGCGAGCGCACGGCTCGCCGGAGGCCGGGATGGTCTCCTCGGGACCGGACGGCACCCTACGTGTCCCCACCGACAGTGCGTACGCGCGGCCGTGCGTCCCGCCCGGCCGCGGGCCGTCGCACGACGGTGACCGGCCCGCCGCGACGGCGGCGGACCGGACAGCGTGGGGAAGGACCAGGGGTCAGCCCTTCTGGGCGATGTCCTTCATGTCCTCGTATCCGAGGCCGAGCTTGGTGTAGACCTCCTGCTCCGCCGGGCTCATCCCGAGGCGCTGCAGCTCCTCGGACTGGGCGCCGGTGAGCGGCTTTCCGGGGGCCGGCGCCGCGCCGGGCCCGGCGGATCCGCCCCGGCCCTTGCCGAGCCCGTCGGCGCGGGCGAGGTTCAGTACGACCCGCTGCAGGTCGTCGCCGGTAGGACAGGCGCACCGACTTGTCGACCGTCAGGTCCCGCTGGGCGTCGGGGCTTTGCCCGGGCTTGAAGGAGTCGAGCTCCTTGAGGGGCTTGTCGGCGGCGACCGTGGATGGCGTCCGATTATTCCGGACACGATGCACCGGGCCCAGGCGCGCATCGCGGCGGACCGCGGGGCTCCGTTCCCGCACTGCGAACCTGACGACCCGGCAGCACGAGACGACTTCGGGCGCAGACGTCCCGGGCACGCCGAGCGGGCCGGAGGGCCGCCGGGGCCCGCCGCTGACCTGCGTTGATCAGTTGTATACGGGCGGTCTATAGCTTCGGCGGGCCCGCGCTCGCCGAGCGTGGGGCTTGATCGGCATGCCAGTACGAAGGTGAGGTCGCCGACGCTCATGCGCCGCGATTTCTTCAGATCCACAATCCGGTCCTTGGCGACCGTGGTGACCGCGGGGGTGCTGATGGCTCCCCTGTTGGGCGCCGTAGCACCGGCCGCCCAGGCGGCCGAGGCGCCGCCGTACCTGCACCCGTGTTTGGACACGAGCAGGGCGCTTCCCCCGTTCGTCTACCGTGGGGTCGGCCTCAATCGCGGCAGTCCGACGGACGACAACCAGGGCACGGTGGGTCCCCTCGTCGAGGGTATGGACCCGGACACGATCTTCCGGGACGGATTCAGGTCCAGGGGCTCGGTGGCGGGTCCGTCCTCCTTCGACCTGTACGAACACGTGGACGGAGATATTAAGACCGGCCACAGCACCGCCAACTCGGGCTACGTCAGCACGAGTGCCGAACAAGGGACGGCGAACGCGTTCGCCGCGCGCAACACCGGCTTCAGCCGGGTGGAAACCGACCCCGACGGCACGGTGGTGAGGGCGTGGAAGGAGGGCTGGGTCTACAAGATCAGGCCGGATAAACGCTTCTTCTACGTTCTTGACCAGTTCCCCGAGCTCGAAGCACCCACGAGCGCCAAGGGCGAGTACGAGTGGGCGGCGATCGGGGCCATCCCCGGCGAGTTCGTGGAATCGGCGGTGCATGTACGCCAGGCGTACAACAGGGTCCTCGGGGAGTTGCTGCCCAGCAACGAGTTCGATGTGCTGGACGAGAGGCACAGGACCGTCCCGCAGCCGAATCAGACGGCGATACCGGATCTCGGGGACTTCGGCTGGAACTCGCGGGTCTGGGTGGCCGAAGCACCGAACATGGCGAACAAGAAGGAGTGCGAGGGCGGCCCCGCCGACGAAGACCCCGAGTGCAAGAAGCCCGACGCGACAACGAGCAGCACGGCCGCGACGCTGAGGTCCGCCGCGCTGCGATCGACCGCGACCACGGTCGCCGCCGCCGGCGCTGCGCCGAAGGTGTCGACGGCGGCGCTGACGGCCTCCGCCGACGCGCCGGTCACCACCCCGGCCGCCACCGACGCGGGCCGTGCGCGGCCGTTCGATGGTGCGACGTACCAGCTCACGGCGGCGGCGTCCGCCTACGGTCCGACCTTCAACCTGGACGTGCGCGGCGGTGTGAAGGCCGACGGCACGGTGGTCCAGGCGTACGCGCGTAACTGCACCGCCTCGCAGAACTGGCGGCTGCGCGAGGTGGCGAACGGCCGGTACGTGGTGGAGAGCGCCCTGGCCCAGGGCACCGTCCTCCAGCAGGACGCCGACAGCCACAACACCGTCATCCGGCCGGTGCAGAACGACGCGGCGGGCCGGCCCAACGGCAGCACCGGCCAGCAGTGGACGTTCAAGGACGCCGGTGACGGCACGTTCAATCTCGTCAGCGCGGCCGACCAGTCCTGCCTGACCATGGCCGGGCAGCAGTCCGCCGGGCTGAGCGTCCGGCCGTGCGACGGCGGCATCCCGCAGAAGTGGAAGCTCGCCGCGCCGTGCGTGCCCGCCGACCCGGGCACGCCGAGCGGTGCCGGGCGCACGGTGCCCGGCTACCAGGGCCTGCCGTGGCCGACCGTCAAGGGACACCCCGAGCTGACCTGGCCCGCGCTGCCCGGCGCGCCGGGCATCCCGTGGCCGTCGGTGCCCGGCTACCCGGACGTGCCGATGCCGGGCCGACCGGACCTTCCGGCCGTCGACTGGCCGGGCGCGCCGCAGCTGCCGGCCGTGCTCCTGCCGACCCAGCAGGGCAGCACCGGCTGGCCGACGGTGCCCGGATTCCCCGGGGTCGCCTGGCCGACGATGCCGGGCACCAAGAACGTGCCGTGGCCGATCCTGCCTCTGCCGGTCGCCCCTGGTGCCGACCCCGGTAGCGAGGTGATCATCCCCGGTCAGCCCGTACCGGCCACCCCCGGCGTCGCCGGTCATCCGGAGCTGAAGTGGCCGACCGTGCCCGGCTTCCCGGACGTCAAGTGGCCGTCGGTGCCCGGTGCGCCGGACGTCCCGTGGCCGGGGCACCCGGACCTGCCCGCCATCTCCTGGCCGGGCGCGCCGAACCTGCCCACGGGCGGCCGGCCCTCGCTGCCCGGCTTCCCCGCCTGGTCGTGGCCGTCGATCCCGAACTTCCCGAGCGTGCCCTGGCCGTCCCTGCCGGGCCTGCCGACGACTCCGTGGCCCGCCGCCTCGGGGTTCCCCAACCTGCCGGACAAGCCGCTCCCGGCGGACCCGCCGGTCCGAGCGTGCAGGAATCCCCACAAGCCCGACCCGGGCAAGCCTGACCCGGGTAAGCCCGACCCCGGCAAGCCCGACCCGGGCACCCCCGGTGGCGACAACGGTGGGACCAACCCCGGGACCAATCCCGGGACCGGGACCAACCCCGGGACCGGGACCAAGCCGGCGCCCTCGCTGCCCGGGATCACGCTGCCCGGCTTCCCGTTCCTGCCGCTGCTGCCGCCGTTCGGCTGGGGCCCCGGCGGGCCCGGCGGGCCGAGCCTGCCGGGGGGCGGTCCCTCCGGTGGCGGGCAGCAGCCCGATCCGACGCAGGGGATCCGTGTCGTCTCCGCGGCCGACCCGCAGCTCGTGCCGGACGTGCGCGACGGGGTGGCGAACGCCGGCACCCCCGTGCAGGCCTGGCAGCCGAACACCACCGACTCGCAGCGCTGGGCGTTCTGGGACCGCGGCAACGGCAACTGGCTGATCGAGACGCGGCTCACCTACGGCCGGAGCCGGCCGGAGGAGCGGCTGGTGCTCGGCCACGACACCGCCACCCACCGTACGGCGCTGCAGCCGGTGGCGGACGGCCGGAACGACCTGCTGTGGCGGTTCGCCGACGCGGGGGACGGGCGGAGCACGATCGCCAACGGCGACGGCGGCGGCTGCCTCACCCTCGCCGCCAAGGGCCAGCCGCTGACCGTGGCGCCCTGTGACGGCTCCGACCGCCAGAAGTGGCGACTGAACGGCGTGGTCGCGGACGGCGGCGGGAACGGCCCCGCCCCCGTCACCGTGTACTCGGCCTTCCCCGGCAAGTGCCTGGACGTCGCCGGCGGCAAGACCGCCGACCGGACCCCGACCGACCTGTACGACTGCAACGCGAGCCCGTCCCAGCAGTGGACCCCGTCCGCGCGCAGCGGCGTGTTCACCCTGAAGGCGTTCGGCACGTGCCTGGACGTCGCCGACGGCAAGACCGCCGGCGGCACCCGGGTCGGCCTGTACACCTGCAACGACAGCCCCGCGCAGGACTGGCAGCAGGGCCCCGGCTACTCGCTGGTCAACCCCGCCTCCGGTCGCTGCCTGGACGTGACCGACGGCAAGGCCGTCAACGAGACCCCGCTCCAGCTCTGGGACTGCAACCAGAGCGACTCCCAGCGCTGGGGCCTGGGCACCGTCCCGCCCCGGCAGGAGAAGCAGCCGGCCCCGCAGCCGGCCCCGCAGCCGGGCACCACGCCGGTGGTGAGCCCCGGCATCGGCTCCTCGCAGGTCGCCACCCTGCGCTCGGCGAACGCCGGCCTGGTGGCGGACCTGGACCGCGCGAACACCGCCGCCGGGACGCCGGTCAAGGCGCTCGGCGCCAACGGCAACGACGCGCAGCGCTGGGCGTTCTGGCCGACGGCCAACGGGCGGTGGATCATCGAGACCCTGCTCACCGACGGGAAGACGGCGGCCGGTCAGGGCATGGTGATGGACCACGACCCGGGCAGCCACCGCGCCCACCTCATCCGGGTCTCGGACGGCAACGCCAACCAGCACTGGGCGTTCCGCGACGCCGGCGGCGGCTGGTACTGGATCACCAGCGACACCGACAACGGCTGCCTGACCGCCGCCAACAGCGGTGAACAGCTGGGCATCTGGGCCTGCGACGGCTCGGACCGGCAGCGCTGGCGACTCGACAACATCCAGAACGGCCCGACCCAGGGCGGCGACAGCGGCACCGGCGGCGGTAGCACGGGCGGTTCGACCGGTGGTGGTTCGACTGGTGGCGGCACGGGAGGTGGCGGCACTGGCGGTGGTTCGACCGGCGGCGGCACCGGTGGTGGTGCGGTTCCCGGTGGCAGTGCCGGGAGTCCTGGTTCTCCGCAGGCTCCGGGTGGCAGTGATCCGCGGCATGGTGTGACGGGGTCTTTGGTGTCCGGCAACAACTGGATGGTCGCCGACCTCGACCGCGGCTCCAATGCCTCGGGCACGCGGATCAAGTCGCTTGGTGCCAACGGTGCCCTCGCTCAGCAGTGGACGCTCTGGCAGAAGCCGAACAGCCAGTGGCTGATCGAGACCAAGGTCGGTGGGGGGATGGTCATGGACCATGACCCCAGTACTCACCGCACCCATCTCATCGGCTCGCAGGAGGGCAATGCCAATCAGCTGTGGCGCTTCCAGGAGGGTGCGCGTGGCTGGTACCGGATCATCTCGGCCACGGACGGCGGTTGCCTCACTGCCGTCAACAACGACCAGGACCTGGCCATTTGGCAGTGCCGTGACACCACTGCGCAGTGGTGGAAGCTCGACACGTTTCCCTTCGACGGCGGCGGTTCGACCGGTGGCGGCACGGGAGGTGGCAACACCGGCGGTGGTTCGACCGGCGGCGGTGGCGGCACCGGCGGCGGGTCGACCGGTGGCGGCGGCTCGGGCGGCGGGTTCCGCGGCCCCGACTCCCTGCCCCTGCCCCTCCCGCTCCCCAACTGCCAGGACCTGCCGAACGGTCCCAGGGACACCTGGGACGGCACGGTCGACCACCTGGACAGCGGCCGCTGCCTGCGCCCCGGCCAGCACATCGACACGTCCATCAAGTACGGCAGCTCCGGCCTGTTCGGCATCAACACCACGGAGGAGGGCTGGAAGCTGGAGTACCAGACCGACGGCAACCTCGTGCTGTCCCACTGGGAGGCGGACATCCCGTTCTGCGGCGGCCCCGACTGCCAGCAGGGCACGACCACGACCGAGGTGATCTGGAACTCGGGCACCGCCGGCACCCGCCCCGGTGTGGCGATCATGCAGGAGGACGGCAACTTCGTCGTCTACGGTGCCGACGGCCGGGCCGCCTGGAACGCCGGCACCGGACCGTCCTGCGGCGGCCGGTACGTCTGGCTGCGCGTCCAGCAGGACGGCAACCTCGTCCTCTACAAGGGGCACGCCGCCGGCGAGGGCGCGGACCGGTGGAAGGCGATCTGGTCCACCAAGTTCGGCCGCACCGCCGAGCCCTGCTGACCCGAACGACCCCGCCCCACCCCGCACGACCCACGGGCGCCCCGGTGCCGGCCACCCGCCGGCGCCGGGGCGCCCGCCGCACCACCGGGCGTCCGAGGTGATGCCTGCTGGCGGGCTACGGGCGGGTGCCCTTGACCGTGGGCTGGGTCTTCTGGTTGTAGATCTCCTTGCCGTCGGCGTTGTAGGCGTGGACGTAGGGGAACGGG
>NZ_JBHVPD010000140.1:10327-21552 GCF_042887525.1 Kitasatospora sp. NPDC057936 | reverse complement strand
GCCCCCGGTCGCGGCGCCCACCGCGTCCGCGTCCCCCGCCGCCCCGGCCCCGGAGCCGCCCGCACCCGCGGCACCGGCGCCTGCCCCGAGCAGCGCCGCACCGGCGCCCGTGCCACCGCCCGCCCCCTCCCCCAAGCCGACCCCGACGCCGACGCCGTCGTCCGTCCCGAGCCCGGCGCGCAAGACCACGCCGCCGCCCGCGACCACGAGCGCGCCGGCCCCCACGCCCACGCACGCCCGTCCGGTCGTCACACCGCCCGCCGTGCCGGTCCCCGAGACGCCGGTCGTGCCCACGCCCGAGGTGCCGCCCGTCCCGACCCCGACCGTGCCCGCGCCGACCGTGCCCCCGGTGCCGACGCCGACCGTCACGCCGCCGACGCCGCCCGGGCCCACCGACTTCTGGGCCGACTCGCTGCCCGTCCACAAGCCCGGCAACAACCGGGTCCCGCCGACCGGACCCGCCATCCGGCAGAAGGGCACGGACTGGTTCTGGCAGCACGACGGCGCCTGGATCGGCGGTGACCACCACCCGCACGCCCTCACCGTGCACGCCCCCGCCACCACGCAGATCGACCTCAACCGCGCCTGCACGTCCTTCGACGCCGTCGCCGGCCTCGACGACCTGACGGTGTCGCCCGGCGGCGTCGTCTTCTCGGTGCAGGGCGGCGACGGCAGCACCCTGTGGCGCTCCCCCGCGCTCGCGGCCGGGGACGACGCGGTGCCCGTGCACGTGCCCCTCGCCGGACAGACGTCGATCCGGCTGGTCGTCACGCCGGTGCACGGGGTCTGGTCGGCACTGAACGTGGCCGACTGGGCGGAGGCCCGCTTCAGGTGCTCGTGAACGAGCACTCCTGAAGCGGGCCTCCGGGGGCCGCCTGGTGGCGGTCAGATCGCGCAGGCGCCGTCCGCGCAGGCCTCCCCGGCCGGGGCGACCTGGACGGGAGCCGGCCTGCGCTCGCCGATCTCGGCGGCCACCTGCTCCAGCACCTGGCGGAAGGTCTCGGCCTCCTGGCCACCCTGCACCGCCCACTTGCCCTCGAACACGAAGGTCGGGACGGCGGTGATGCCCAGCTCCCGGGCCTCCGCCAGCTGCGCGCGCACCTCGGCGGTGCCCTCGTCGCCCGCGAGGTAGGCCGCCACGCGCTCGCGGTCCAGACCCGCGGCCACCGCGACGTCCGTGAGCGCGGCGCGGTCGCCGACGTCGACGCCGTCGGTGAAGTGCGCCTTCAGCAGCGCCTCCTTCAGCCGCCCCTGGGCGGCGGCGCCGTACTCCGTCTCCGCGAGGTGCAGGAGGCGGTGGCCGAGGAACGTGTTCGCGTGCAGCGCGGCGTCGAAGTCGTACGTGATGCCCTCGGCCCGGCCCAGCTCGGCGACGCGGGCGTCCATCGCGACGGACTGCGGGCCGTACCGCTCGGCCAGCCACTCCCGGTGCGGGCTCGCCGTCGCCGGCGCGTCCGGGACCAGCTGGTACGGCCGGTAGACCACCTCGACGCCCTCCTTGCCCGCGAAACCGTCCAGCGCCTCCTCGAAGCGGCGCTTGCCGATGTAGCACCAGGGGCAGGCGATGTCGGAGTAGATCTCGACCTTCATGACGGGGGCTCCAGGGGTGGGGATGCGTCTGACGAGATAGGTGAACGATGAACCATCTCGGGACATTCCCGACGACTCAGACCTGCGACGGCGCCGGCACCACCAGCACCGGGCAGGCCGCGTGGTGGACGGCGGCCGTGCTCACCGACCCCAGGAGCAGCCGGTTGAAACCGCCGTTGCCGCGGGTGCCGAGCACCAGGGTGTGCTGGCGGGCCGACGCCTCCAGCAGCACCTCGATCACGTTCCCCAGCACCACGTGCAACGACAACTCCCCCGCGTACGGGCGCGAACGCTGCTGCTGCACGGCGGCGACGGACCGGCGCAGACCGTCCGCCATGCTCTCCACCAGCGTCTCGACGCTCTCCTGCACCAGCTCCGCCATCCCGGGCGGGTAACCGGCCGGCGCCGGGTTCACCACCGCGAGGACGTACAGCGGCAGACCGAACAGCTCCGCCTCCGTCATCGCCCGGTCCAGCGCCCACAACGAACCGTCCGACCCGTCGCACGCCGCCAGCACCCCGGGCGGTCGCCCCGTCGGCGGCCGCCCGAGCACCGACAGCACCACCGGCACCGGCTCCTCCTGGCTCACCCCGACCACGACCGCCTCCTCACACCCGCGCCCAACGGCAACCCCGCCATCATCACCCGCCCCGCACGGGGGGCCACCGAGCCGCGCGGCGGGGGTGGGGAGATGGGAGCGAGGGCTCCTGCCGAGCCGGGCGGAGAGGCGAGCGGGAAGGCGAGCGGGGAGGCAGCCGAGTGGGCGCTGGGGTTGAAGCTCTCCGAGCCGCGCGGCGGGGGTGGGGAGATGGGGGACGCCCCTGGGAGCCGCGCGACGGGGCGGGCGGGGACGCGGCCGAGTGGGCGCTGGGGCGGACGCTCTCCGAGCCGGGCGGCGGAGTGTGGCCGGGCTCGGGCTCCTGCCGAACTGGGCAGAGAGGCGGGCGGGGAGGCAGCCGAGACGAGAGCTCCTGCCGAGCCGGGCGGCGGGGCAGGTCGGGTCGGGAGATGGCGGGAGGCGCGGGCTCCTGCCGAGCCGGGCGGAGAGGTGAGCGGCCCGCAAGGGGTGGTCGGGGGTCGCCGGCTTGCCGGTGGCCGGATGCGGCTGGTGGCGAGTCGGCCAAAGAGGCGGGGTGCGTGGTGATCGTGGTGCGCCTGGGTCGGACGAGGGCCGCGGGCGATCGGGGCGGGTGATGGCGAGGTGCTGCGCCCCAGCGGGGCGGGTGGTGGCGGGCTAAGGAGCGCGTGGTGATCGTGGTGCGCCTGGGCGGGTTGGGGGCCGGTGGGGGCGTGGGGCGCTTGGGATGCGCCTGGGTGCGTAGGGGTGGGGCGACGGCGGGCGGGGTTCAGGAGGTGAGGGCGGGATGCGTGGGCTGGGGGAGGCCGGTCCAGCAGGCGCCGTGGCGGCGGGCGCGGACGCGGCGGAGCCAGAGTTCAGTGGAGACCAGGTCGGCGAGGCCCGCGAGGGCGTGCGGCGAGCGGAGGGTGGCGGGGTCGGCGAGGCCGGCGCGGACGGCGGGGAGGTCGATGAGGCCGGCTTCGGCGAGGAGGGGGGCGTCGAAGAGCTCGGCCAGGCCGTCCGCGGCGAGGCGCAGGCCCGCGCGGGCGGGGGCGGTGCGGTCGGGGCGGGGGCCGCGGCCCCAGTCGGGCGGGAGGTCGGTGCGGCCGGCGCCGGTGAGGACGGCGTGCAGGAGGGCGTGCCGGGCCCCGGGCTGGAGGCGGACGTCGTCGGGGAGGAGGCGGGCGGCGCGGACCACCTGGTTGTCCAGGAAGGGGGCGTGGAGGCGCTGGCCCGGCTGTTCGGCCGCGTGGACGAGCGTGCGGAAGGAGTGCGCCTGCCGGTGGAGGGCGTGCCGGGCCCGCCGCGCGCCCGGGTGTTCCTCGGGCGCCGGTCTGCGCGCCGCCAGGCGGAGCCGCAGGGCGACCGCGGAGAGCGCGTCGTCGGAGAGCCAGCGGGCGGCCGGGCCCGGGACGCACCAGGCGAGGTCGCCGGCCGAGCGGTGACCCGCCGTGCCGCCGCCGTCGGGGACGTGCCGGGCCGTCAGCTTCGCCGCGGCGTCGTCCAGGGCCTCCGCGTAGCGGATCCGGGAGAGCCGGTGGGCGGCCCGGACGACGGTGAGCGGGGTGCGCAGCGCACCCGTGAGGACGCCGGCCGCGGCGCGGTCGACACCCGCCAACGCCGCGACGGGCGGCAGGAGTTCGCGGGGCCGGCCGGCCCGGATGAGGTCGGCGAGCCGGGCCGGGTGCCCGTCGAGGACCTGGCGGGCGCCGTAGCCGGTGAGGTGGTCGGTGCCGCCGGCGTCGAAGCGGGCCTCGGCGCGGGCGGCGGCGACGAGTTCGGGGCCGGGTTCGTCGGTGAGCCGCCCGGACTGCGGGTCGGTGCGCAGGCTCGCGTAGGGGAGGGCGTCGGGGCCAGGGTCGAGCACGGTGTGCCGCAGCCGGGGCGTGTCGGGGGCGAGCGCGAGAGTGGCCGGGGGTTCGGTCTCGCCGAGCGTGACGGCGGCGAGCTGTTCGGGGGCGGCGGGCTCCTGGGCGGCCGTACGGGCCCAGGAGCCCTTGACCGCGCCCGTCCGCGCACCTCCTGTCCGTGCGCCCGTCCGCACACCGCCCGTCCGCACGCCGCCTGCCGTCGCCGCGCCGGGCTCCTGCTCGCCGCCCGGAGGCGAGGCCGGCTGGGGCGCGGGCGGCAGCGGCACCGCGGCGGCGAGCAGGGCGACGGTCGCGGACGCCGTGCCGTACGAGAGGTCGACGCCGAGCCGGGGGCGGCCGCCGCCGGGCGGGGCGGGCGTGGTGGTGCGGACCCGGGAGCGGACGGATTCCAGCAGGGCGCGCGTGAGTTCGCGCACCGCGGGGGCCTCCCCGCGCGGCTGGTCGGCGCTGCCGCCGGGCTCGTCGTAGGGGTCGAGGTAGGGCCGGCCGCCGCGGACGGCGAGCACGTGGCCGGGCGGCACCCGCTGGACGCCGAGGTAGGGGGTGCCGGTGCCGAGGGCCTCGGGCGACTCGGGGCAGGCGAGCCGGGCGGCGAGGTGGCCGGTGTCGAGGGGCGCGCCGACCAGGTCGGCGAGCGGGAGGGCCGCGGTGGCGTACGCGGTGCCGCCGCACCAGGGGGTGTGGAAGACCTGCTGGGCGCCGGCCAGGTCGGTGAGCAGCAGGGTGGAGCGGGTGCCGGTGCGCAGCACGACGGTGTAGCTGCCGGGCCAGGCGGTGAGGTGGCGGACGGCGCCGCCGCGGGCGGCCGCGAGGCCGGCGGCGAGTTCGGCGTCGGTGGCGCCGCAGTGGCCGAGCACGGCGAGCCGGGTGGTGGCGGGGGTGTCCTCGACGGGGTCGGGGGCGGCGAACCCGCCGGTGACGGCGGCGCGGGCGCCGGGCCGCAGGGTGACGAGGCGGATCTCCTCGGGACGCCAGTCGCCCACCGCCCAGAGCGGGTTGGCGCCGGTCCAGAGGGCGTGCGCGGCGATCGGCGCGACCGTTGCGAGCGCTTCGTACGCCGGTGCGCCCGCACGGGGCGCGCCCGTGCTCCAGCCCGTCAGCCACCGCATCGCGCCTCCACCGGACGAGGACCTGCCGCCGTGCGGCACGTCCGCCGGCGGGCAGCCCCGGGCCGGCTCGTCGCGTGCGCCGCGGCGGCTGCCCGGTCCGTTCCGGCGCGCCGTCAGGAGACATCGTGCCACCGGTTGGCGCCGCGGTGACCGGTGTTGTCGGTTCCGGTTGCGCGCCGCGGGAGTTCGGAGCCCGGGCACGCGGAACGTGCGGGTCCGAAGCGACGGCGGCCGCTCTCCCCGGCGCGGTGGTCCGGCCGGCACCGACATGCGGCCGGATCCGTTCGGTGGGCGGTGGGCGTCGTTCTCCGCCGGGCGGGCCGGGCCTCCCCCTCCATGGCCCGGACCGCCCGCGAGGACGCCTTTGACATGGGCATCGCGAGATGGCCGAAAGGCGTCGTCGAGCCCGGGAGGGCATCCGCATGCCCTCCCGGACTTCGCCGCCACCCGCGGGGATTGAGGCGGCGGCATCCCCCGGCCCGCCGGGTCCTCGACGGCGGGCCGACCCACGACCACCAGCGAATCGCCGCGCCGCCGGTCGGGCCAGGGGGCACGGCCGGGCGCACGTGAACACGGGACCGGAGCACGACGCTCCGGCGCGCGGCGACCCCGGTCCGTTCCCGGCGGTCCCGGCCCGGTCCCGCGAACTCACCGCGCGGGGGCGCCGGGTGCGCGATCCCGCCATCCGGAATGAGGCCTCTTAACCGTCGGAACGCGTCCGACTACTCTAGGTACAGCAGCTACGGCCCGGTGCCGCCCGGGCCCCGCGCACAAGGCCGCAGGAGGTGCCGCCGCCACCATGACCGTCAGCCCACGAGGACCGAACGAACGGCTCGGCACGCTCCTGTCCCTCGCCCAGATCAGCAACGCGGGGCTGGCCCGCCGGGTCAACGACCTCGGCGCCCAGCGCGGGCTGACGCTGCGCTACGACAAGACCTCGGTGGCCCGTTGGGTGGGCAAGGGCATGGTCCCGCAGGGGCCCGTCCCGCACCTGATCGCCACCGCCATCGGCGGCAAGCTCGGCCGGCCCGTCCCGCTGGAGGAGATCGGGCTCGGCGACACCGACCCGGCACCCGAACTCGGCCTGGCCTTCCCCCGGGAGGTCTCCGAGGCGGTCCGCTCGGCCACCGACCTGTGGCGGGTCGACCTCGACCTGCGCCGCGGGCCCGGCGGCGGGCGCTGGAGCGACAGCCTGGCGGGCACCTTCTCGGTCGCCGCCTACGCGACGCCCGTCTCCCGCTGGCTGATCAACCCCGCGGACGGCTCGGTGGCCCGCGAGGTGCCGCGCGCCGCGAGCGAGTCGGCGCCCTTCCGGGTCGGCCACTCGGACGCCGCCAAGCTCCGCGAGGCCGCCCAGGAGGCGCGCCGCTGGGACTCCAAGTACGGCGGCGGGGACTGGCGTTCGTCCATGGTGCCGGAGTGCCTGCGGGTGGAGGCGGCACCGCTGCTGCTCGCCTCGTACAGCGACGCGGTCGGCCGGGCGCTGTTCGGCGCGACGGCCGAACTCACCAGGCTGGCCGGGTGGATGGCCTTCGACACCGGGCAGCACGAGGCCGCCCAGCGCTACTACATCCAGGCCCTGCGCCTGGCCCGGGCCGCCGCCGACGTGCCGCTCGGCGGCTACGTGCTCGCCTCGATGAGCCTCCAGGCGGGCTACCGCGGCTTCGCCGAGGAGGCGGTGGACCTCGCACAGGCCGCCCTGGAGCGCAACCGGGGCCTCGCCACCGCCCGGACGATGAGCTTCTTCCACCTGGTGGAGGCACGGGCCCAGGCCAAGGCCCGCAATGCGGCGGCGTGCGCGACGGCGCTCGGCGCGGCGGAGAGCGCACTCGAACGAGCGCGCGCCGGTGACCCGGATCCCTCCTGGATCGACTTCTACGCCTACGACCGCCTCGCCGCCGACGCCGCCGAGTGCTTCCGGGACCTCGGGGTGCCCGCCAAGGTGCGGCAGTTCACCCGCGAGGCGCTGGCCAAGCCCACCGAGGGCTTCGTCCGCTCGCACGGACTACGGCTCGTCGTCTCGGCGATGGCCGAGGCCGAGGCGGGCAACCTGGACGCCGCGGTCGCCGCCGGCGAGCGCGCCGTCGAGGTGGCCGGCCGGATCTCCTCGCAGCGCAGCCGGGAGTACGTGGTCGAGATGCTGCGCCGCCTTGAGCCCTTCCAGGGCGAGCGACGGGTCCGCGAACTGGCCGAGCGCGCCCGGGCGGTGATCGTCGCCCCGGCGTGACCGCCTCGCGCGCGCCGGGAGGCCGTCCACCGGTTCACGCACCCTCGACCGCTCCCGCCCGCCGTGGCAGCATCGGCGGCGAACTCGGCCCCGGGCCCGGCAACGGGCGGGGGCCGGCCGGGCGGACTGCGAGGAGCGGCAGTGACGTACGACTTCGACGTGCTGGTGGTGGGCGGCGGGATCGTCGGACTCGGGACGGCGTACGCGCTGACGGCGGCCCGGCCGGAGCTGCGGATCGCGGTGCTGGAGAAGGAGCCCGGCTTCGCCGCCCACCAGACCGGGCGCAACAGCGGGGTGATCCACAGCGGCCTCTACTACCGGCCCGGCTCGTACAAGGCGCGGTTCGCCGTCGCGGGCGCCGCCGAGATGGTCGACTTCTGCCGCGAGCACGGGGTCCCGCACGAGGTGACCGGCAAGCTCGTCGTCGCCACCCGCGCCGACGAACTGCCGCGGCTGGCGGCGCTGGCCGAGCGCGGGCGGGCGAACGGCATCCCGGTCACCGAGCTGGACCGGGCCGGGATCGCCCGCCACGAGCCGGAGGTCACCGGCCTGGCCGGCCTGCACGTCGCCACCACCGGCATCTGCGACTTCCCGGCCGTCGCCACGGCCTACGCCCGGCTGGCCCGGGAGGCGGGCGCCGTACTGCGGCCGGGCTGCGAGCTGCGGGCGGTGGACCGGCGGGCGGACGGGGTGACGGTGCAGACCTCCACCGGCGAGCTGCGCTGCCGGGTGCTGGTGAACTGCGCCGGGCTGCACAGCGACCGGATCGCCCGGCTGGCCGGCGACGACCCGGGCCTGCGGATCGTGCCGTTCCGCGGCGAGTACTACGAACTCGTCAAGGAACGCCGCGAATTGGTGCGCGGCCTGGTCTACCCGGTGCCCGACCCGGCGTTCCCCTTCCTCGGCGTGCACCTGACCCGGGGCGTCCACGGGGCCGTCCACGTCGGCCCGAACGCCGTGCCCGCGCTGGCCCGCGAAGGGTACGACTGGCGGACGGTCCGCCCGCGCGACCTGGCCGGCACGCTGGCCTTCCCCGGCACCTGGCGGATCCTGCGGCGGCACTGGCGGTACGAGGTCGGCGAGCTGCACCGCTCGCTGTCCAAGCGGGCGTTCACCACCGCCGTCCAGCGGCTGCTGCCCGCGGTGACCGCCGACGATTTGGTGCCGACCACCGCCGGGGTGCGCGCGCAGGCCGTCGCCCGGGACGGCTCACTGCTGGACGACTTCGCGTTCGCCGGCTTCGACCCGGCCGACCCGCGCTCCCCGCGCCGCCTGGTGCACGTCCTCAACGCCCCCTCCCCCGCCGCGACCGCCTCGCTGCCGATCGGCCGGGAGGTGGCCCGCCGGGCGCTGGCCGCGCTGGAGGCGGAGGAGTGAGCCGTACGGGGGCGATGCGGACCAGCGGCCCGGGGAAGGGCGGACGGGCGGCGCGCGGAGGGGCGGATGAGCCGCGTCACACGCCCCTCCGGCCGCCCCGCGCGGCCCCGTAGACTCGGGTGATTGTGACTGCCACCGCCCCCATCCCCCAGCAATCGCCGTCCGCCCGCCTGTCCGCCGCGCCGGCCGGCTACCCCGCGCCGATGTACCCGCACAAGGCGACCGAGGCCCAGCACCGCGAGCGGCGCATCCGCAGCTTCCAGCCGCGCCGGGGGCGGATGACCAACGCCCAGGCGGGCGCCCTGGACCGCGGCTGGGAGACGTACGGCATCCCCATCGACGGCACCCCGCTCGACCTGCGCGAGCTGTTCGGCGAGCTCCCGGTGACGCTGGAGATCGGCTTCGGCATGGGCGAGACCACCGCCGCGATGGCCGCCGCCGACCCGGCGAAGGGCATCCTCGCCGCCGACGTCCACACCCCCGGCCACGGCAACCTGCTCGGGCTGCTGGAGCGCGACGGCTCCCGGAACGTCCGGCTCGCCGCCGGGGACGCCGTCATCCTGCTGCGCGACATGCTGCCGGACGCCTCGCTGGCCGGCCTGCGGGTCTACTTCGCCGACCCGTGGCCCAAGCCCAAGCACCACAAGCGCCGGCTGGTCCAGTCCTCCTTCCTCGACCTCGTCCTGCCCCGCCTCGCCCCGGGCGCCCTGGTGCACTGCGCCACCGACTGGGAGCCGTACGCCGAGCAGATGCTCGACGTGCTGTCGGCGTCGCCGGAGCTGGAGAACCTGCACCCCGAGGGCGACGGCACCGGCTGGCTGGAGCCCGCCGACCACCCGGACGGCAGCCTTCCCGGGTACGCGCCGCGCCCCGACTGGCGGCCCGTCACCAAGTTCGAGCGGGCCGGCATCGCCAAGGGGCACGTGGTCCACGACCTGCTGTTCCGCCGCCGCTGAGCCGTCCGGGCCGTTCGAACGGCCCGGCCCCGGCCGCCGACGGGCCCGGCGCGCGCCGGACGATTCGTCCCGAGTCCTCCCTCCGGGCCCGTGCCGTGGCCTACCCTGAGCCGCGTGAGCAGCCCGTCGGGCGGCGGGTTCCGGTCCACCGTCCGGGCCGCCGCCGACGCACCGCAGACGGCTCCGCGCACCGGCGGCACCCGGACGATCCCGGGGCCGCGGAAGCGCCGGGTCCACCGGTTCCTGCCCTGGCCGGGCACCGGCCCGGCCGCCCTCCCGCGCGCCGGGCGCGGCCGTTCGCTCGCGCTCTCCTCCGTCACCGCGACCGCCGTGCTCACGCTGGGCGCGTGCGGGGTGCTGATCCTGCAGCTGGTCCGGCGGCAGACCGGCACGACCGGGCTGCTGGTCGGCCTCGGGCTCGCGATGGTGCCGCTGCCGTTCGTGCTCGGCGGCCTCGCCTGGCTCAACCTGACCGCCCGCGTGCCGCTGCGGCACACCGTGTTCTGCCTCGGCTGGGGCGCCTGCGCGGCGACCACCGTCGCGATCCTCGCCAACAACTGGACCAGCAGCCACCTCACCGGCCACCAGGGCCCGCTCGGCGAGCTGCTGGGCGCCGGCATCGTCACCCCGGTCATCGAGGAGACCGCCAAGGGCACCGCCCTGCTCGTCCTCCTGCTGCCGATCGGCCTGCGCCCGCGCTGCCACGGCCGCCGGGACGGGCGCCCCTGCGCGCCGCTGCTGCGCCGCCTGCCGAGCCCCCGGAGCCCACGCCCGTACGCGCGCCGGGCCGCCGGGCCGCACGCCCGCGAGCGGCTCGGGCTGCGCCCCTATCTGCGCCCCCTGCCCTACCTGCGGCCCGCCCCGCCGTCCACCGGCTCGGCCGGGCCCGGCCGGACGACGCGCTCCCGGCCGCGCACGCTGGCCGCCGGGGTGGTGCTCGGCGGGATGGCCGCGTGCGGGTTCGCGTTCACCGAGAACGCCCTCTACCTCGGCCGGGCCTTCTCCAGCGACCAGCAGCAGCGGCTGGACAGCATCGGCCTCGGCGAGCCGCCGAGCCTGCGCGACTTCGACAGCACCGTGCAGACCTTCGTCCTGCGCGGCCTGCTCTCCCCGTTCGCCCACCCGCTGTTCACCGCGCTGACCGGCCTCGGCGTGGCGGTCGCGCTCACCACCCGCCGCCGCTGGCTGGCCCGGATCGCCGCGCCGGTCGGGCTGCTGCTGGCGATGGCCCTGCACGGCATCTGGAACGCCGCCGCGGACCTGGGCACGCACGGGTTCCTGCTGGTGTACGCGGTGCTGATGGTGCCCTGCTTCGGTGCGCTGGTCGGCTTCGCGGCGTGGGCGAGGTCGCGCAGCGTGCGGCACGCGGCCCGGCGCCGCGGGCGCGCGGCGGGGCCGGGGTGACGCGGCGGGGCCGGGGTGACGCGGTCCCGCGGGTGCCGCCGGAGAACCGATTTCCCATTCGGGCGACTTCCCCGTACTGTTGGGTTCACCGACGCGGGGTGGAGCAGCTCGGTAGCTCGCTGGGCTCATAAC
>NZ_JBHVPD010000140.1:0-10229 GCF_042887525.1 Kitasatospora sp. NPDC057936 | reverse complement strand
ACCCAGAGGTCGCAGGTTCAAATCCTGTCCCCGCTACTCAGTAGCCGAAAGGCCCGGAGGATCCGTCCTCCGGGCCTTTCGCGTTCCCCCGGCCGTACGCCGCCCCCGGCGCCCTTGGCCCCGGCCCCGGCCCTGTTTCCACCCCCGTTTCCGCCCCCGTTTTCGGCCCGCATTCGGCCCGTTTTCGATCTCGTTTCCCATCGCGGCAACTTTCCCGTACTGTTGGGTTCACCGACGCGGGGTGGAGCAGCTCGGTAGCTCGCTGGGCTCATAACCCAGAGGTCGCAGGTTCAAATCCTGTCCCCGCTACTCAGTAGCCGAAAGGCCCGGAGGATCCGTCCTCCGGGCCTTTCGCGTTCCCCCGGCCGTTCGCCGCCCGTCGCTCTTGGCGCCGGCCCTGTTTCCGCCCCCGGCGCCGACGCCGGCCCCGGCACGAGAGCGCCCGAGCGGTCGCGCGAATAATCCGTTGCCCTCCCTCCGGGGCGCTGCCTACAGTGACGGCACACTGAAAGGAGGTGATCCTGAATTGAGTTCCATCAGGATGCGTGAGGTGGCTGCTCGCTAGAGCCGCCCCTGCCTGCGCAGGGTGGAGCCCTCGGGCTCCCGGCAGGCGAAATCCACAGCAGTCACCCGGCCCGTGGGCTCACCGGTACATCCCCGGTGCCTCGGCGCCTGGCCAGTGCACGGGCCGGCGCGGAGGAGCAGCCCACGGGCCGTCTGCGTTTCTCCGTCCGTCGTCGCCGCGGCGCCCGCGCGGCACCCCCGGGGCGTGTCCGCAGTGGGACCACGACGCTAGAGTCGGCCGGGGTTCCGGAGCGGAGCGACGCGGGCACAGGGGGTACGCGATGACGAAGGCGCGGCGGCGGACCGGTACGGCGGCCCTGCGGACGGCTCAACGGGCTGCGGCCGCCGTCCTGTTCGGGACGGGCCTGCTCGGCCTGCTGCTCTTCTCGCTCGGCCGCGCCCACGCCTGGCAGGCGCTCGGCGGCGGGCTCGTGATCGCCGGGGCGTCGTCGGTCGTCGGCGGTGCGCTCGGCTTCCTGTTCGGGGTGCCGCGGGTGCGCAACGGCTCCGGCGAGCCGCAGGGCTCGTACGCACCGAACACCAACCTGGAGCAGGTGTCGGACTGGCTGACCAAGGTGCTGCTCGGGGTCGGGCTGACCCAGCTCGGTTCGCTCGGCGAACGGCTGCACCAGCTCGGCACCGCGCTGGCGCCCGCACTGGGCGGCGAGGACGCGGCGGTGCCGTTCGCGGCGGCGCTGGTGCTGTACTTCACCGTCTTCGGCTTCCTGGCAGGCTGGCTGGTGACCCGCCTCGCGCTGCCCCAGGTGCTGACCGACGCGGACCAGGCGCTGGACCTCTTCCTGGCCGGGCAGGACCGCGACCGCCACGGCGACAAGGTCGGCGCGGACGACCTGCGGGTGCGCGCGATGCAGCAGCTCGGGGTGCTGGGCGGCAGCGCGGACCGGCCGGGCGCGCTCGCCGCGCAGCTGCCGCCGTCCGCCGGGTCACAAGCGGCCGGGCCGGACGGCGTGGTGGCCGAGGTCCGTTCGACCGCGCGCCGCTCGGCGCTCACCGCCGACCAGGTGCGGGACCTGTACGCGGACGGCTCGGAGGGCCGCCGGATCCAGGCGCTCGCGCTCATGCAGGGCGATCCTGCGCTCGCCGACCTGTCGAGCGTGCTGGACGCGATCGAGCGCCCGCGCTCGGGCTTCGAGCAGTACCACGCGCTGCTGGCCGCGCGGGGCCTGCTCTCCGGGCTGCCGGGCGCGGAGGCGCAGCGGCTGCGGGACGCGGTGGCCGGGCAGTTGATGCTGCCGGACGGCATTCCGTACGGCTCGGACCGGAGTTGGCTGGCGGAGAAGATCCTGTCCCGGCTGGAGGCGCCGGCCGGTCCGCAGGCCCCTGTGTCCGCACCCGCTTTCGTGCCCGTTTCCGCGCCCGCTTCCGTCCCTGCGGTCGTTCCGCCGCGGCAGGCGGCTCCGGGGGGCGGCTCCTAGGCGGTGCGGCCGGCCTCGCGGCGGCGGCGGTCGGCGGCCCGCAGCGCGAGGACGCGGCGGGTGTGACCGTCCCCGGCGCGCGGGAAGCGGCGGATCTCGCTGGCGACCCGGCGCTCCCCGAGCGCGTACCGCAGGGCGTCGAGGTGGCCGCAGGCGCGGCCGCGGCCGTCGTGCAGTGGGTGGACGAGCACCTCGCCGTCCGGGGAGGTCACCCGGACCAGCTCCACCAGGGCGTCCAACTGCCGTGCCGGAGCGAAGCGTTCGGGGTAGGCGAAGAGCAGGTAGCCGCTCAGGGTGAGGGCGAACGTGCCGTCCGCGAAGGGCAGTCGGGGCAGCGCGGCGGCCACGTACCGCTCCGGGTGGGCGGCGGCGTCGGCGACGTACAGGCGGCGGGCGCGGTCCCAGCTGCGCAGGTAGCGGTCGGGCGGGAGCAGCCGCGCGGACAGGTACAGCTCGGGGCGGGTGGTCATGGCGGCGGCCATCGCGGCCCGGGCGGCGAGCGCGTGGGCGGCGACGGCGGGCGGGGGCAGGGCGTAGGCCGGGTCGGCGGCGATCACGCGGCAGCCGAGGGCGCGGGCCTCGGCGGGGAGACCCGCGGCGCCGCCGGGGCAGTCGAGCACCGGTCCCGGCAGGGCGGCCAACCGGGCCCGGGTGAGGCCGAAGAGCGCGCAGTACTCGTCCAGGGGGCGGGAGGTGACCAGCGGGTCCGGGTCCACGGCCGGGTCCGCGGCGCGGCCCGGGTCTGCGGCCGGGTCCGTGGCTGGGCCTGCGGCCGGGTCTGCGGCCGGGTCTGCGGCTGGGGTGTCGTCGGCCACCCGGCCATCGCAACACGGGCCGGCCCCGGCCGCATCCGGAGCGTTCCGGGGCGCGGTCGGGGCCGGGAGGGGCTCGCTCGGCGGGTCAGCGGCCGCACAGGCCCTGGATCGCGGCCCGGTTGACGTTGGTCAGGCTGCGGACCAGCTGCGCGGTGAGGAAGACGATCACGATGCCGGCCACCGACACCGCGGCGATCTGCCCGGCGCCCTCGACGAAGTAGACGTGCTCGACGCCCTTGCCGTCCGTGTAGTCGAACACCTTGTAGCCCCGCCACGAGGTGAAGGTCGGGAAGACCCAGTGGTAGAGCGGGTAGAGCGCCATCGTCCAGCCGACCAGCAGGAACACCAGCGTCATCGCGAAGCTGAACACCGCCCACGGGAACATGACCACCTGGTACAGCACGCCCTTCCACCCGGCCGCGTCCGCCAGCCGCGCGGTGATCGCGCCCCACGTGCCGGGCCGGCTCTGGCGCACCGGCGCCGGTCCTGGCACGTCCAGGCCGAGCATGCCGCGGGCCCGGGAGCGCTCCAGCCGGCCGAAGCCGCGGGCCGCGACCGTCAGCCCGGCCAGGACGGGCAGTCCGAGGGCGGTCACGAAAGTGCCGACGCCGAACGAGAAGAGGATGACGGCGACGGCGAAGCCCACGAGCCCGACCGGCAGCCCGGTGAGGGCGTAGCCGACCTCGCGGTAGTAGTGCGCGGAGAACGGCGCCCGCCAGAACGGCGGCGGTTCCTCGGTGCGGCGGGCCCGGGCGGGGCGGCTGTCGTCGGTGCGCTCGCCGGTGCGGCCGTCGTGGCCGTCCAGGACGTCCCAGTCGCGGTCGTGTGTGGTGAAGCTGCTCATGTCCCGGCCCCTGCCCGTCTCGTTCCCCTGCTGACGGTTCCATTCTTGTGGGGCGGGGTGGTCCGGCGGCATCCGGAGGCCTGGCGGATCCGGGGTGGGGTTAACCCCCCGTACCCGCCGTTCCGCTCCCCCGCCACTCGTCGGCGAGGAGCGAGTACAGGTACGAGTCGGACCAGACGCCGCCCTTGAGGACGTCGTGCCGGACCCGGCCCTCCCGCTGGAAGCCGAGCTTCCCGAGCACCCGGACGGAGACCGCGTTGTCGACGTCCACGGAGGCGGCCAGCCGGTGCAGGCCGAGGTGGTCGAAGGCGAGGACGCACAGCAGCCGGGCGGTCTCGCTCCCGTAGCCGTGCCCCCACGCGTCCCGGCGCAGCACGTACCCGAGCTCGGCCGACCGGTACGGGCCGAGGGTGAGGGCGGCCTGGCCGATCGGCGCGGCGTCCGCCGGGTCGTCGGCTCCGGCGTCGGCCCGCGCTCGAGCGTCGGCTCGGGGTGCGGCGTCGGCTTCGGCTTGGGGTTCGGCATCGGCGCCGTGGAGGGTGACGGCCAGGCGGTAGGTCTCGCGTTCCTCCTCCATCGCCCCCTCCAGGTAGAGGGCGAGCTGGTCCGCGCAGGCCTCGCGGTCGCGCGGCTCGAACGGGAGGTACCGCGTGACCTCCGGGTCGCCGAAGAGCGCGTGCAGCGCGTCCAGTTCCTCCGGGGTGTGGTGGTACTCGCGGATGGCCAGCCGGGGGCCGGTGAGACGTACGGGGACCATGGCTGCCGACCCTACCCCCGACCAGCGGTTACCGTTCGAGCTATGAACGACGAAGACCTGCGGCTCGCCCCGCGCACCAGGGCCGCCGACCTGCTCGCCTGGGCGGCGGCGGAGGGCCGCACCCCGGTGGCCGAGGCGCCGCTGCGCACGGTGCTGGCGCTGCTGGAGCTGGGCGAGGGCAGGATGCGCGACGGCTGGCCCGAACTGACCTCGGACGCCGTGGAACACCTGCTGTACGAGCGGCTCCACCTGTACGTCCAGCCCGCCCCCGACGAGGACCCGTTCGCGTACGGCGAGGCCGTCCGGCTGCTGGTCGACCACCAGCGGGCGGCGAAGCGGCTCAACGCCAAGCGGCAGGAGCGGCTGCACGCCGAGGCCGAGTGGCAGGGCGAGGTCGCGGCCGGGCTGCTGCGCCGGGCCGACCTGGTGACGTGGCCCCGGCTGTACGCGGTGCTGCTGCGCGCGCACGGGGTGGACGTCACGGACGGGGCCGCGGTGCGGGACTGGCTCGCCGGGTTCCTCGAACTGGCCGAGGAGGACCGGCTGGACGCGTTCGCCGCGCTGGCCGAGGCCGGGTGGCTGGACGAGCCGGACGAGCAGGGCTGGGGCCCGGGCCGGGTGCTGTCGGTCGGCATGGCCACGGACGGTGCGCGGCGGCTGCTGGAGCAGGGCCTGATGCGGCGCAGCTACCGCAACCTCGCCGAGCTGAACGCGCTGGGGCGCCCGATGCCGGACGAACTGGCCGGGGACTTCGGGCAGTTCGAGGACGCGGCGGTGGAGGCGGCGCTCGCGCTGTGCGGCGATTGGACGGTGCCGGGGCTGCCGCGGCTGCTGGTCGAGGAGTTCCCGGAGCTCGCGCCGGAGCCGGGGCCGGCGGAGATCGAGGCGTACCTGGCGCAGCTGCCGCAGGCGTCGGAGCCGTCGGAATCGCCGGAGCCGTCGGAGCCGTCGGAATCGCTGGAGTCGCCGGAATCGTCGGAGCCGCCGGAACCGTCGGAACAGGACTGATGCGGAAGGCCCCGGCCGGTGACGGTCGGGGCCTTCCCTGTTTGCGTTGCGCGGTGGCTAGGGGTTCAGGCCGCGCTGCTGGAGCCAGGTCTCCGGGTCGACCGGGGCGCCGCCGCCCGGGCGGACCTCCAGGTGCAGGTGGGGGCCGGTGACGTTGCCGGTGGCGCCGACCTTGCCGATCTGCTGGCCGGAGGTCACCGTGCCGCTGCCCTTGATGATCGAGGAGAGGTGGCAGTACCAGATCTCGGTGCCGTCGGGCAGGGTCTCGACGATGCGGTAGCCGTACGCGCCGGACCAGCCGGCCGAGGTGATCGTGCCCTGGCCGACCGCGAACACGGCGGTGCCGGTGTCGGCGGCGAAGTCCAGGCCGGTGTGCAGGTGCGCCCAGTAGCGGGCGCTCTGACCGTAGTGGGCGCTCAGGTTGTAGTCGCGCACCGGCAGCGTGAGGGCGGCGGCCTTGGCCTTCTCGGCGTCGTCGGCGGCCTTCTTCGCCTCGGCCTCCTTGGCGGCGGCCTTGGCCTGGGCCTCCTGCGCGGCCTGCACGCGGGCGCTCTCCTCGGCGACGGTGCGCTGGCCGTCGGCCTGCTGCTGGATGCGGGCGGCGAGCGCGAGGCCGGGGTCTGCGGCGAGCGCGACCGGGGCCTCGTCCGGGGACTCGACGGCGGGCGCGGCGGCCGGGGTCGCGGAGGCGAAGCCGGTGGCGCCCAGGGTGGCGGCGACGGCGGTGACGCCGAGCAGCGGGGAGGCTCCGCGGGTCTGACGCGGCATCCGGTGGCGGTTGGCCTCGGCCTCCGGGGCCGGGAACTCGTCCCCGGCCGGACGGGGGTGGTCGAGGAGCTGGGTACCGGCGGCAGGGCCGGCGGGCTGTGCCGGGGTGTGCGTCGACGCCACGGAGGCGTGCTCCTTTCCTTCCTTCGCGCCTACCGGGTTAGCTGACGGGTTCGGAGCAGGAAGGTCTCCTACGGCCGGGCCGGGGCCCCGCCGATTCACCCCAAGGAACGTGGTTCCCCGGCTCCCTGACCTGCCCGGAGGCCGGCCGGCGGGATTAGGCGACGGCGCACGGTGCCGTCTGGGTACGGCGTTTCGACCGCGCTGCGTTATCAAACGTTAATCCTAGGGCGCCCTGATTCCAAGCCATCCGCCCGGGACGGCCGACAACCGGGCGGGTGCCTTGCGCCCTATGACTGATTTGCGGCTCTTACCCACCCCTGGCACTACTTAACGTGATTGGGCATCACCGAACGACGGCCCGACCAGGCCCGTCTGAGTACTCCTACTCATGTGCGGCGGCCGGACCGCCGCCATCCTGGCGCCATGAACGCACCGATGCAGTCACGCACCACGGCCGCGTACTACCTCCAGGCCGTGCTCTCCTTCGCCCTGTCGGGCACCGCCCTCGCCCTCGGGATCGCCTACCTGCCGGTCGGGGCCTGGACCCGGGCCTTCCTCGGGATCGGCCTGCTCTACACCGTCACCTCCTCCTTCACGCTCGCCAAGGTCATCCGGGACAAGCAGGAGACGAACGAGATCGTCACCCGGGTGGACCAGGCCCGGCTGGAGAAGCTGCTCAGCGAGCACGACCCGTTCAAGGTCGAAGGGACGTGAGGGGGCAGGGTGCCGGTCGGCGCGGACGGCCTCCTCACATCGGGCGGGCCGATAGCTTGACGGCTAAGGCTATTAGCCTTAGCTTTATGGCTATCGGCAGCACCGCCGATGCCACCGCAGCAGCGGACCGAGGAGGCCCACCATGAACGGCACCACCACCCCGGACACCCAGTACCTCGACGTTCCCGGCGGCCGGATCGCCTTCGACGACACCCGGAAGGGCGACGGCACCCCCGTCGTCCTCCTCCCCGGGATGCTCGACAGCCGCCGCTCGTACCGGCACCTCGTCCCGCTTCTCGCCGCCGCCGGCCACCGCGTCATCACCATGGACCTGCGCGGCTTCGGCGAGTCCTCGATCGCCTGGGACGACTACGCGCCGGGCGCCATCGCCGCCGACGTCCTCGCCCTGCTCGACCACCTCGGCATCGAGCGGGCCGTCCTGGCCGGCAGCTCCTACACCGGGGCGACCGTCGTCAAGGTCGCCGGGGACGCGCCCGAGCGGGTCGCCGGGATCGTCCTGATCGACGCCTTCATCGAGAACCTCCCGCAGAACGCCCTCATGCGCGGCGTCGTCCACGCCATGGGGACCGTCGTCATCCACTGGCCCGCGTTCTGGGGCTTCTACCACCGCAAGCTCGCCTACCCGGGCGCCAAGCCGGCCGACTTCGACGCGTACGTGGCCGGGCTCGTCGACTCGCTGCGCACCCCCGGCCGCAGGACCGCCACCCGCGGACACGTCCGCGGCGACTCCTCGCCCGTCGGCTGGACCGCCGCCGTGCGGTGCCCGGCGCTCGTCCTCATGGGCGCCAAGGACCCCGACTTCCCGAAGCCGGAGGTCGTCGCCGACCGGCAGGCCGCGGCGCTCGGCGCCCGGAAGGTGATGATCGACGGCTCGGGGCACTACCCGATGGCCGACAACCCGCAGGCCGTCGCCGGTGCCCTGCTGCCCTTCCTCACCGAGATCGCCTGAGCCTCCTCCCCCGGATCACGACACAGAGAGACCGAGCCATGCCCCGAGTCGGACTGACGCCCGAGCAGGTCGTCGACCACGCCCTCGCCCTCATCGACGACCAGGGACCGGACGGCCTCACCCTCGCCGCCGTCGCCACCCGGGCCGGCGTCGCCACCCCCTCCCTGTACAAGCACGTCAGCGGCGGCCTCACCGAACTGCGGCGGCTCATCGCCGTCCGCGTCACCGAGGAACTGGCCGCCCGACTCGCCGACGCCGCCCTCGGCCGCAGCGGGGACGACGCCGTCGCCGCCGTCCTCCGCGCCTACCACGCCTACGCGACGGCGTACCCGCACCGGTACAACGCCCTGCCGCAGGCCCCCCAGGCGGACGACGACCTCAACGCGGCGGCGGCCCGGCTGGTGGGGGTGATCGTCGCCGTCCTGCGGGAGTACGGCCTCGACGGCTCCGAAGCCATCCACGCCGCCCGCACCGTCCGCTCCCTCGCCCACGGCTTCGCCTCCCTCTCGATCGCCGGAGCCTTCCAACTCGCCGAAGACCTGACCACCACCCACGACCGCCTCATCACCACCCTGACGAGCGGCCTCCACACCTGGCCAAAAGCCTGAGGCGACACGAGAAGTCGGCCGCGTCGACTTCTCACGCGGACGAGATCGAGGCCGGTCCCGATCGCGCCCCCGACGAGGCCGGCAACCTCTCGCTACGCGAGGGCGCGGCAGCAGGTTCAGGGCAGCACGAAAAGTCGGCGAGATCGACCTCCCAGGCGAGCAGGACGCGACCGCCCCCTCCCCCGCCACCCGAGGACGGCACGAAAAGTCGGCAGGGTCGACTTCTTACGGGCCCTGGAACCCCGGGGCACAACGCACGAGAAGTCGGCCGATTCGACCTCTCACGCGGACGAGATCGAGGCCGGTCCCGATCGCGCCCCCGACGAGGCTGCCAACCTCTCGCCACGCGAAGGCGCAGAACACGTTGAGGGCAGCACGAAAAGTCGGCGAGACCGACCTCCCAGGCGAGCAGGACGCGACCGCCCCCTCCCCCACCACGCGAGGACCGCACGAAAAGTCGACAGGTTCGACATCCTGCGCGCCCTGGAACCCCGGGGCACAACACACGAGAAGTCGGCCGAGTCGACTTCTCGTGCGGACGAGATCGAGGCCACGGGGTCGGGTGGCAGCGCGGGAAGTCGGCAGGGTCGACTTCTCATGCGGCGGGCGCAGACCCGTGGGGCACTGGGCAAGCCGCGCGGGAAGTCGCCCCGGCTGGCGCCTCGCGCACGGAGCCTGGCAGAGGCGGCAGCGCGCTGGAAGTCGAATGGGCCGACTTTTCGCGCGGTGCAATTGGCGGGGAGGCGGCGCACTCTGCGCATGGCGGCGATGAAACGGTTCTGCTCGTTCCCGGAGGCGCGTGAGAAGTCGGCGGGATCGACTTCTCGCGCAGCGCGGCGAGCAAGAGGGCAGGAGGGCAAGAACGGGGCGCGCGACACGCTGAAGGAACGCTTCTGCAGGACACCGAGAGCGCGCTGAAAGTCGGCGGAGCCGACTTCTCGTGCGAGGCAGGCGTGATGGGAGAGAATGCTCCGGAGCGCGCGGGAAGTCGGCGGGATGAGGGCGGCGCGGAAGGTCGGCAGGATCGACTTCCCGTGCGGGGAGAGAGGTTGGCAAATGTGCGCGGGGCCGGGGACAGGCCGCGTTGATCCGGAGCGCGCGGGAAGTCGGCGGGGGCGACCTCCTGCGCAGTGAGGCCAGCGAGCGCACGGAGAGCCTGGCGCGAGCCCTGCCGGCCCGGCGTGCATAGAAAGTCGGCGGGATCGACTTCTCGCGGGGAGGGGGAGGTAGGTGAGGCCGCGCGGGGGCCGGGAACGGACTGCGGTGATCCGGAGAGCACAGGAAGTCGGCGGGATCGACTTCTCGCGCAGTGCGGCGAGCAGGAGGGCAAGAGAGAGCCGGGATCGGGCGCGCGGCACGGCGAAGGAGCACCTCTGCAGGACACCGAGGCCGCGCTGAAAGTCGGCGGAGCCGACTTCTCGCGCGAGCAGGCGTGGCGGGAGAGCGCGCTCCGGGGCCGTGTGGCGGCGGGATGAGGGCGACGCGGGAAGTCGGCGGGGGCGACTTCCCGTGCGGGGGAGGGAGGTTGGCGAGGACGCGGGAGGGCCTGGGGGCGGGCTGCGGCGGTCCGAAAGGCACGGGAAGTCGGCAGGATCGACTTCCCGTGCGGGGGAAGGAGGCTG
>NZ_JBHVPD010000139.1:0-21667 GCF_042887525.1 Kitasatospora sp. NPDC057936 | reverse complement strand
GCCCCGAAGGGGCCCGGGCAGCGACGTTTCACCGTGGAGGGTCAGGCCTGCTTGGGCTTGCGGGCCACTGCCACGGCGAGGGCCGTGCAGAGGAGGGCGGCCACGGTGGCGAAGCCGCTCACGGCGGGGAGGAGGCCGTAGGCCTGGACGAGGGCGCCGACGATGACGATCGGGAGCGAGCTGCCCAGGTAGACGATGATCCACAGGGAGGACAGTTCGGAGCCGCGGCGTTCCGGGTCCATCGCGGCGACGGCGCTGGTGAACAGTGAGCGGAACGCCACGCCCTGGCAGGCGCCGCCGAGGACGCTGCCGATGAAGAGCAGGGCTGGGGTGCCGCTGTACCCGGCCGCGACGACCAGGCCGAGGCCGGTGGCCAGGCCGGTCATGCCGAGGGCGATGACCAGGCGGTCGGAGGTCGGCGGGACGAGCAGCTGGGCGGCCGCGGAGGAGCCCAGCAGCAGGGCCGCGACGACGGCGCCGACCAGGTGGGAGGGGGTGTGCAGCAGCTTGGCCGCGAAGGACGGCGCCAGGCTGAGGTAGACGCCGAACACCGCGTACGAGATGAAGCCGGCGGTCGCGGCGAACAGGAACTCGCGGCGGCCGGCGATCGGCAGGGCGGGCTTGCGCGGGCGCAGGTGGGCCGGGGTGGTGATGCGCGGCGGCGAGGCCGGCGGGCGGTTGCGGCCGGGCATCCGGGGGTGCACGACGGCCAGGGGTATGCAGAGGGCACCGAGCGCGATGGCGTGCAGGAGGAACGGCGTCAGCAGCGGGTCCGAGCCGTCGGCCAGCAGGGCGCCGACCACCGGGCCGAGCGCGACACCGCCCGCCGAGCAGGCCAGGGTGAGCTTGGCGGCGAGCGTCGGGTGGTCCGGCAGCAGATCGCCGAGGGCGGCCCCGGCGGCGCCGGTGGACAGGCCGACGGCGATGCCCTGGACGGCCCGGCCGAGGGCGAGCTGCCAGAAGCTCCCTGCGGTGGCGAAGACCACGTCGCCCGCGGCGGCGAGCGCGACGGCCGGCAGGATCAGGGCGCGGCGGCCGAGCAGGTCGGACCAGTGGCCGACCACGGCGAGGACCGGGACCAGCGCGAAGATGTAGATCGTGAAGAGGATCGTGGTGTCGAGCGTGGTCAGGCCGAGGCGCTGCTGGATCATCGGGTAGATCGGCGTCGCCAGGTTGGCACCGATGAGCATGAACAGCAGGCCGGCCGAGACGAGGCCGACGCGGACTCCGCGCAGCGCGTTCCAGCGGCTGATCGCGGAGAGCTGGAGCTGGGCGCGTGGCGCGAGCTCCAGGGGAAGCAGGGCCTCCGACAGTCGGCGTCCGTCGAACTGCGCGGTGCGCAGGCCGGGGCCGGCGGGGGAGAGGTCCGCCATCTCAGGGGTCTCCTGTGGCTTGGCCCCACCGGGGCGGCTGGGTGTGCCGGCGCGCCCGTCCTGAGGCGCTGTGGTGGTGGCCGCGGTGCGGGCTCCCTGATGGAGCGGATGGGTGTGGCAGGTCCCGTCCCGCCCGTTGACGGGCGAGGAGGGTGAGGGCTTCGTTGCCCGGTGGCCCGCGCGGGGTTGTGCGCGGCGCCAATAGCGAAGGATAAGGGGTGGGCGCACGGTCGCGGCGCGCGCCCCTCGGGGCCGGGCATCGGGGGTGCCCGGCCTATACGCTGAGGTAGAGGATCGGTACGCGGAGCTGATGCGCGGCCGCTGGCTGAGGGAGAACGCGAGGCGATGGCCGGACGACGTCGGAAGAACGCAGGGGCCTCGGCGGGAGAGGGCACGGCCGAGGCGGTTCTGCCCGCCGACCTGGAGCTCCAGGACCTCTATGGGGCGTTCGCCGCTCACGGACTGGACGACGAGGACCTGGACGACGCAGCCGTCCTGGTCCCGCCGGTGAAGCTGCCCGCCGAGCGGGAGCTGGCCGAACAGGCGAAGGCCGTCCCCATGTTCGGGTACGCGCTGGCGCTGGCCCGCTGGGCCGCCCCGCACCGCGGCGTGGACGAGTTCGGGGACCTGGTCGTCGAGGACCGCGCCCCGGCGGCGCGGCTGCTCGGCCTGGCCCCGGCCGCGGGCGAGGTGCCGGAGGAGGCCGAGATCGAGGCCATGCGGGCCTGGTCGCTGGCCTGCGACCTGGACCTGGTGGAGATCGGGACGACCGCCGACGGCGAGCACGTCGCCGTGCCGGGCCCGGACCTGGAGCCGGCGGAGGAGGGCGACCCGGACACCGTCCTGGAACTGTGGCTGACGGCCGCCGGGATCGTCCGCGAGCTGGCCGTGGAGGCCGACTCGATGCCCGAGGAGGACGGGGAGCACGCCGCGGCGGGCGAGGACGGCGACGAGGAGGACGAGGACGCGCTCTCCGAGGTCGAGGAGGCCCGCGACGCCGCGGCCGAGCTGCTCGACGAGGCGCTCCAGGTGCTGTACGAGACCACCGCCTTCGCCGAGCCGGGCAACGAGACCGTGCCGCTGGGCGTGCTCGCCGCGCTGCTGGTGGTGCCGGAGGGCGAGGAGCCGAGCGAGGAGCTGCTCGGCGACATCACCGACGTGATGGTCGCGCTGGACCCGATGCTGGGCGACCTCGCCGAGCTGGGCCTGCTGGACTACCGCCCGATCGACCCCGAGCTGTTCGACGAGGAGGAGGCCACCGGCGAGGAGGGCGCCCCCGTCGTCGGCGAGGCCCCGCTGGACGAGGAGGAGTCGGCGCGGTTCGGCCTGGTCCGGCTGACCCCGCTCGGCCAGTACGGCATCCGGCAGTGGCTGCTGGAGGACGGCTACGACGCGCCGCTGGTCGGCGACCTCGCCCAGGGCGACGCGGCCGAGCTGCTGCGCGGCGTGTGCGAGTCCCCCAACGTCCTGCCGGAGGAGGAGCTGCGGGTCTGGCTCGACGGCCGGGAGCCGGTGGCGGCGGCGCGCGAGCTGCTGGCGGCGGCGCGCGGCGCGGACGCGTACGGGCCGATGCGCCGGATGCTCGGCGTCTCGGCGCTGAACGTGCTCGGGGCGCCCGCCGAGCCGGCCGTCCGGGAGGTGCTGGACGACCCGGAGCTGGGTGGTGCCGCGCGGGCCTGGCTGACCGCGCTCGGCGCGTCGGACGTGCCGGCGCCGGACCGGACGATGGCGCTGTGGACGGTGGTCGACACCTTCGCCGCCCAACTGCTCGACAGCGGCGGCGACGCCGAACCGCTGCGCGAACTGATCGCCGACCTGCCCGTCACCGGCGATCCGGGGAGCTACTTCGGCGAGCTGTGGCGGGTCGACCACGCGTACACGGCGGACGTCCTGGAGGCGATCGGCGAGCTGCACACCGACCGCGCGGTGGCCAAGGAGGCGCGCAAGGCGGCCTTCAAGGCGCGCTCGAAGAGCTAGCGCCTCAGGGCAGGTCGAGTCAGCGCAGGTCGAGTCAGGGCAGGTCGAGTCAGGGCAGGTCGAGCGAGCCGTCCTCCGTGAAGGGGAAGAACGGGTTGTGCGCCAGCTCCCACAGGTGGCCGTCCGGGTCCTCGAAGTAGCCGGAGTAGCCGCCCCAGCCGGTCGTGGCCGGCGGCTTCACCACGGTGGCGCCGGCGGCGATGGCCGTCTCCAGGGCGGCGTCGACCAGCGCGGGGGACTCCAGGTTCACCGCGAGGGTGACGCCGCGGAAGGACGGCTCGCCGCCGCCGGGCACGCCCGCGTCGGCGGCCAGCTCGTCGCCCGGGAACAGCCCGAGCACCGAGTCGGCGGTGCGGAACCAGACGATCTCCGGGCTGGAGGCGGAGGAGCGCCGCCAGCCGAGGGCCTCGTAGAAGGCGGCGCTGCGGCCGAGGTCCGTGACGCCGAGGGTGACGATGCTGATCCGGGCGGGGAACGTGCTCTGTGCTGTCATGCGGCCAGGTTAGGGAGGGCGGCTGACAACCGCGCGTCCTGACACGGCCGCCGTCCGACGGTCCCTGCGGGGCGCGGGAGCTGATGACCCGGCAGGTCCCCGGCACGTAAGGTGGCGGGGGCGGTGCGGGCGCGAGGACTCGGGGGTGCGGCACAGGTGATGCGGGAGAGCGGCGGCAGGCCCCAGGAGCGGCGCGGGACACCGGACGCCGGATGGCACGCCCCGGACGCGCGCGAGCGGGCGGACCGGCTCGCCCGGGTGGAGGAGTTCACCCGCCGGACCCTGGCCGCCGCGGACTTCCCCGTGTACGGCGTCGCGGCCGGGCTCGACCGGGCGGGCGACGCGCTCGGCGCGTTCGAGACCAACGGCGGCCGGCTGGACTGGGTCGAGGTGCAGTCGGGCGACTGGAGCTCGACGGCGGGGCCGTACGTCACCGTCCGCACCTACCGGCCGGGCGCCGAGCGCTGCCTCGTCCTGCCCGAGCTGGAGGACGTCGTCGAGGACGAGCGGGACCGGGTCTACGACCACCTCGGGATCGACGAGGGCGACGGGCCCGGGCGGGTCCGGGCGCTGCGCGAGTGGATCACGGTGGACGGCGAGCCGTGCGCGGTCGAGGTGCACGAGGACCGGCCGGTGCTCTGGCCGGGGACGCCGGAGGACGGCGGGCCCGGGCCGGTGTGGGCCGGGCGGCTGCGGATCGACGGGCTCACCGTCACGGTGTGCGGGCGCGGAGTGGCGCCCGGCGGGCTGGAACTCGGCCGGATCGGCGACGTCGAGCGGTACCTGCGCGGGCGCAGCGAGCTGCTGCGCGAGCTGTCGTCCCGGCACTCCGAGCGGGTGCCGGTCGAGGAGCGCGAACTGCCGCCGGTGCACGGGCTGGAGGCGCACCGGGCGCTGATCGGGCAGACCATCGCCGAGTCCGCGGCGATCGAGGCGCAGGTGCGGGCCGGGCGGCCGCCGCGGCTGCCGCGCGGGCTGCGCGGGGAGGCGTGCGCGGTGCGCTGGGAGGCGGCGGTGCGCCAGCAGATGCGGCTCGCCTCGGAGACCCGGGAGGAGGCGCTGGCGGCCGTGACGTCGATGGTCAACCACCTGGAGCGGCTGGCCGGGCAGACGCACTGGGTGATCGGGACGCCGGAGGGCGCGGCGGCCGTCGAGGAGGTCGTCCGGTACACGGTGTTCGCGAGCGAGGTGGCGAGCCTGCCGGCGCAGCGGGCGTGGGCGCAGCTGTGGCGGGACCGCTCGGGCGGCGGGCCCGAGGGCTGGGAGGCGCAGGAGCTGGCCGAGCAGTTGTGGCTGTCGGCCTGGGAGCAGTGGCGGACACGCGCCACCTAGAGTCCGGTGGCCCTATTCGTCGGCGGGCAGCCGCAGTTGCAGCATCGCCAGCAGGCGCTGCTGCGGCTGGGCGAGGTCGATGCCGGTCAACTGCTCGGCGCGGCGCACCCGGTAGCGCAGGGTGTTGGGGTGGATGTGCAGGGCGTCGGCGGCCACCCGGACCTCGCCGAGCGCGTCCAGCCAGGCCAGCACGGACTCGGCGAGCCGGGTGCCGTGCCGCCGGTCGTAGGCGGTGAGCGCGGTCAGCCTCGGGTCGCGCAGGCCGCCGCGCTCCTGGAGCAGCGCGAGCATCTCGCTCACCAGCACCTCGGCCTGGACGTCGATCAGCGCGGCCACGTCGAGGTCCACCCCGCCGCGGCCCATCGCGTCGAGGATCCGGTCCGCCTGGGCCCGGGAGTCCGGCACCTGCGCGAGGCCGTCCACGGTCGATCCGATCGCGGCCCGCAGCGGCACGCCGAGGTGCTCCCTGGCCGCCTCGACCACCTCGGAGGCCCAGTCCCGGACGGTCGTCATCGGCAGGCCCGGCGGGAGTTCGGGCAGCAGCACGTACACCCGGGACTCGATCGGGGCGAGCAGCGCGCCGCGGTGCCGGGCGGCGGTGTGCACCGAGATCAGGCCGGTGATGTCGGCGCGGTGCAGCGCCTCGGTGGTGCGGGCGCCGTACGCGAGGACGGTGGCCGGGCGGCGCAGGTCCAGGCCCAGGTGGGTGGCGAGCGACTGCGGGCCGGTGGAGCCCTCCAGCAGGCCGGTGAGCAGCGTCTGGGTGAGCCGCACGTCGGCGGACAGCTCCCGGCGGCGGCGCACCAGCTGGGCGGCGGCGACGCGGGCGGCACCGACCAGGGCCTGCTCGGCCAGCGGGGCCAGCGGCTGCGCGCCCTCCTGCACCCAGATGGTGCCGAGCGGCTGCGCCCCGGCCCGGATGCCGACCGCGAGGCGGCGGCGCAGGCCGAGTTCGGGGTGCGGCTCGACCGCGATCGGGGCGTCCGAGGTGCGCAGGTGCTGGAAGATGCCCCACTCGCGGAGCTTGGAGAGGTACGGCTCGGGGCCCTGCCAGCCGAGGATGGAGAGCCGGCGGAGGTCGTCGACCTCGTCGGAGTCGGAGGAGCGGGAGTAGGCGAGCACCCGGCTGGACGTGTCCTCGATCGAGACGATGCCGCTGGTGAGCACGGCGACGGTCTGGGCGAGGGAGAAGAGGTCGCCCGCGTTGTGCTCGGGGGCGCCGGCGGTGTCGGGGGCGTCCGGACCGGCGATGATCGCGCGGGCCAGCGAGTCCAGGTGCTCCCAGCGGGTCTCGCGGCGCACCGAGAGCAGGGCGACGCCGGCGTCGGTGGCGGCCTCGCGCAGGGCGTCCGCCTGGCCGGGGGCGTCGAGCTTGACGGCGACGGCCGCCGCGCCGGCCCGGCCGGCGGCGCGCAGGGCGGGGAGGGCGGCGCGGCCGCGGGCGCCGATCGCGAGGACGAGTTCGCCGGGGGCCGCGGTCGGCGGGTCCTCGGGGTCGAGGATCGCGACGTCGCGGACGGGCACGTCCAGGCCCAGCGGGGCGGCCTGGAGCTCGACCAGGGGCTCGCCGAGGGACATCAGGAGCTGGCGGAGCGGGAGGCCGGGGGTTGCCACTTCAGGCCTCCTTCATCCACTCGGACAAGGCCGTGTGGTTGATTTTAGCCGGGCGGACAGAGTTGAGGTTCGTCAATCCTGAATAGTTGACTCTGACTATCTGAGAATGGATAGTCAGTACTGACCAAGAGATGAGGAAGATCTCATGGCGAAGCGACGCAAGGTGTCGAACCCGCTGGCCCTCGCGGTCCTGGCCGAGCTCACGGCCGAGCCGATGCACCCGTACGAGATGGGGCGCCGGCTCAAGGAGCACGGCAAGGACCGCAACATCAAGTACAACCGCAGCTCGCTGTACATGGTCGTGGAGCAGCTGCGGAAGGCGGGGTTCGTCGCCGAACAGGAGACCGTCCGCGACACCCAGCGGCCGGAACGCACCGTCTACGCCCTCACGCCCGAGGGGAAGGCGGAGCTCGACAGCTGGATGCGCGAGTGGATCGCCGAACCGCAGGAGGAGTACCCGTCCTTCGGGGTGGCCCTGTGCCTGCTCGTGGTGGTGCCGCCCTCCGAGGCGGCCGAACTGCTCGGCCGGCGGCTGGCGACCCTGGACGCCCGGATCGACGCCGAGCGCGCCCAACTGCGCAAGGCGGCGGAGATGGGCGTCCACCCGATGTTCGTGGTCGAGGACGACTACGCGCTCGCGCTGCTGGAAGCCGAGCGGCGCTTCACCGAGAACCTCATCGCACAGCTCGGGGAGCCGGACTTCAACCGGACCCTGCAGGAATTCATGAGGAGCCTGGAATGAGCACCAACGGTACGACCCGCAAGGCCCTGATCATCGGCGGCGGCATCGCCGGGCCCGTGATGGCGCTGGCGCTGCGCAGGGCCGGCATCGAGCCGCTCGTGTTCGAGGCCTACGAGAGCTCCGCCGAGGGCATCGGCGGGACGTTCATGATCGCCCCCAACGGGCTCGGCGCCCTCGCGGCCGTCGGGCTGGAGGCGGAGGTCGGCCGGCTCGGCCAGCCGGTCGGCCCGATGGTCATCGAGGACGGCAGGGGCGGCACGCTCGCCGAGTTCGCCGGCCTGCCCGACCTGCCGCGCGGGCGGCTGATGCGCCGCGCCGAACTGTACGAGGTGCTGCAGCGGCGGCTCGGCGAGGCCGGCATCGACGTCCGGTACGGCAAACGGCTCGTCGGCGTCGAGGAGGGCGCCGACGGCATCACCGCCCGCTTCGCCGACGGCACCACCGCCACCGGCGACCTGCTGATCGGCGCCGACGGCACCCGCTCCACCGTCCGCACCCTGATCGACCCGGCCGCGCCCGGCGCCCGGTACACCGGGCTGCTCGGCATCGGCGGCTACAGCCCGTACCGCCTGCCCGGCCGGGCAGGACGCGGCGAGACCGTGCACTTCGCCAACGGCGCCCGCGCCTTCTTCGGCTACTGGGGACTGCCCGAGGGCGCCGGGACGGCGTGGTTCAGCAACGTCCCGCAGCCCGAGCAGCTGACCTACGAACAGGTCCGCGCCGTGAGCAACGACGAGTGGCTGCGCCGGCTGCGCGACCTGCACTCCGGCGACGTGCCCGCCCGGGACGTCCTCGCGGTGGCCGACGCCGACACCATGGAGGTCTTCCCGCGGCTGGAGATCATGCCGTCCGTCCCGCACTGGCACCGCGGCCGGATGGTCCTGGTCGGCGACTCGGTGCACGCGCCGTCCAACAGCTCCGGCCAGGGCGTCTCGCTCGCCGTCGAGAGCGCCGTCGAACTCGCCCGCTGCCTGCGGGACCTGCCCGACCACACCGCCGCGTTCGCCGCCTACGAGGCGATGCGCCGGCCGCGGGTCGAGAAGATCGCCGCCGACGCGGTCCGCACCAACAGCCAGAAGTCCTCCGGGCCGGTCTCGCGGGTGATGTTCCGGCTGCTCGCGCCGATCGCCATGCGGACGTTCATGAGCCCGGAGAAGATGCTCCGCCCGGTGCACGGGTACCGGATCGACTGGGAGCGGCGGGTGGCTGTCGGGGCGTGACGCTTTCGTTCGCTCGGACAACTCCGTCCGGGCGACTTTAGCCGCCCGGCCAATTGCATGGCCGGGCGGCTGAAATAGCGTTATCCAACGCTGGCCGGTCCGTGCCGGCGGTCGCAGCGACTGCTCCTCGAAAGGAGAGCGTGCGCCTCGTGACTCCGCCCGTGGCATACGCCGGGGCTTCTCGCTTGGCCACGCGGCCTTGCGACGGACAAGCCCTGTCCGATCCCGCAAGCGGAACGTGACAGAGCGTATCAGCATGGTGACATGCGGTATCGCTGAATCCGATAATCACAGGAGAACTCATGGACGCTGTGACCCAGGTCCCCGCGCCGGTGAACGAGCCGGTCCACAGCTACGCCCCCGGCAGCCCCGAACGGGCCCGCCTGGAGGCCAAGCTGAAGGAGCTGGGCGGCCAGGAGCCGGTCCAGCTGACCATGACGATCAACGGTGAGCGCCGCATGGGCGGCGGCGCCGAGATCCACGTCGTCCAGCCGCACAACCACGCGGCTCGGCTCGGCACCCTGCGCAACGCCACCCAGGCCGACGCGCAGGACGCCATCGACGCTGCCCTGGCCGCCGCCCCGGCCTGGCAGGCGCTCTCCTTCGACTCCCGCGCCGCGATCTTCCTCCGCGCCGCCGACCTGCTGGCCGGCCCCTGGCGCGAGACCCTGGCCGCCGCCACCATGCTCGGCCAGTCCAAGACCGCGCAGCAGGCCGAGATCGACACCCCCTGCGAGCTGGTCGACTTCCTGCGCTTCAACGTGCACTTCGCCCGCCAGATCATGGCCGAGCAGCCGGTCTCCTCGGACGGCGTGTGGAACCGCAGCGACCACCGCCCGCTGGAGGGCTTCGTCTACGCGATCACCCCGTTCAACTTCACCGCGATCGCCGGCAACCTGCCGACCGCGCCCGCGCTGATGGGCAACGTGGTGCTCTGGAAGCCGTCCCCGACGCAGCAGTTCTCCGCGCACCTGCTCATGCAGCTGCTGGAGGCGGCCGGCCTGCCCAAGGGCGTCATCAACATGGTGACCGGCGACGGCCTCGACGTCTCCGCCGTCGCGCTCAAGCACCCGGCGCTCGCCGGCATCCACTTCACCGGCTCCACCGCCACCTTCCAGCACCTGTGGCGCGAGGTCGGCAACAACATCTCGCAGTACCGCACCTACCCGCGGATCGTCGGCGAGACCGGCGGCAAGGACTTCCTCGTCGCCCACCCGTCCGCCGACCCGGCCGTGCTGAAGACCGCGATGACCCGCGGCGCCTTCGAGTTCCAGGGCCAGAAGTGCTCGGCGCTCTCCCGCGCCTACGTCCCCGCCTCGCTGTGGGCCGGCCTGAAGGACGAGTTCGCCGCCGAGGTCGACGGCCTGACCATGGGCGACGTCAGCGACCTGGGCAACTTCATGTCCGCCGTCATCGACGAGCGCGCCTTCGCCAAGAACAAGGCCGCCATCGACCGCGCCCAGGCCGACCCGCGGGTCGAGGTCCTCGCCGGCGGCACCTACGACGACTCGGTCGGCTACTTCGTCCGCCCGACCGTGCTCGTGTGCCAGGACCCGGCCTCGGAGTACTTCCGCGACGAGTACTTCGGCCCCGTCCTCGCCGTCCACGTCTACGAGGACGAGAAGTACGACGAGATGCTGGCGCAGATGGAGTCCGTCTCGGCCTACGGCCTGACCGGCTCGATCATCTCCCAGGACCGCGCGGCCGTCGAGCACGCGATGGAGAAGCTGCGCTTCGCGGCCGGCAACTTCTACATCAACGACAAGCCGACCGGCGCCGTCGTCGGCCAGCAGCCCTTCGGCGGCGGCCGGGCCTCCGGCACCAACGACAAGGCCGGCGCCAAGCAGAACCTCGCGCGGTGGACCTCGACCCGCTCGGTCAAGGAGACCTTCGTCCCGCCGACGGACTACCGCTACCCGCACATGGGCTGACCGGCCCCCTCGACCCTCCGGCTCCACGTGGACATCGCGTAGCCATCGGTCACCCGCGACGCCCGGTCCCGCAACCGGGCGCCGCCCCGCCGGGGCGGCGGGGCCACCCCCGTACCCGCCGCCCCGGCCACTTTCTGCCACCCTTAGAAGCACCAGTTCCAGGAGTCACGATGCTCCGTTCCGCCCTCCTCGCGGCCTCCCGGTCGCCGCAGGTCCGGACCGTGGTCGAGAAGTTCCCGCCGACCCACGCGATAGTCGAGCGCTTCGTCGCCGGCGAGGTCCTCGACGACGCCGTCACCGCCTGCGACGACCTCGTCGCCACCGGCCGCAAGGTCACCCTGGACCACCTCGGCGAGGACACCCAGGACGCCGCCCAGGCCGCCGGCACCGCCGAGGCGTACGAGCACCTGCTCAAGGCGCTCAAGGAGACCGGCCTCGCGGCCGGCGCCGAGGTGTCCGTCAAGCTGTCGGCCGTCGGCCAGTTCCTGCCGGTGGACGGCGAGAAGATCGCGCTGGAGAACGCCCGCCGCATCTGCGAGGCCGCCGCCGACGCGGGCACCACGGTGACCCTCGACATGGAGGACCACACCACCACCGACTCCACCCTCGCCATCGCGCGCGAGCTGCGGGCCGACTACCCGTGGCTGGGCGTCGTGCTCCAGGCCTACCTGCGCCGCACCGAGGCCGACTGCCGCGAGTTCTCCGGCGCCGGCTCCCGCGTGCGCCTGTGCAAGGGCGCCTACAAGGAGCCCGAGTCGGTCGCCTTCCAGGGCAAGCACGAGGTCGACCTCGCGTACGTCCGGGCCCTCAAGGTCCTGATGGCGGGCGAGGGTTACCCGATGATCGCCTCGCACGACCCGAACATGATCAAGATCGCCGGGCAGCTGGCCCAGTGGAACGGCCGCAACCGCGACTCGTTCGAGTACCAGATGCTCTACGGCATCCGCCCGGAGGAGCAGCTGCGCCTCGCCGGCGAGGGCAACACCATGCGGGTGTACCTCCCGTACGGCCAGGAGTGGTACGGCTACTTCATGCGCCGCCTCGCCGAGCGCCCGGCCAACCTGACCTTCTTCCTCCGCGCCATGGCCACCCGCAGCTGACGCTGCGGCCCCGGTGCCGAACGGCTCGCACCCCCTTTGTGGGAGGGGGTGCGAGCCGTTTCGCGTTCCGCGTGTTCCCGGCGGTTTCGGGCGTTCACGGGGGTGGGTCCCGGCCTAGGATCGGGGGTGGTGAACTGGGGCCGTAGTGGGAGGAGTTGGGGATGCTGAAGGAGTTCGAAGGGCTGTCGACGCCGTTGGTGGCGGATGCCTGTGTGCGGCTCGGGGTGGGGGTGCGGGCGGCGCCGGTGGGGGTTGCGGGGGTCGGGGCGGGGGCCCGGGTCGCCGGGCGGGTGCTGCCGGTGCGGCACTACGGGAGCGTGGACGTGTTCCTGGAGGCGTACGGGGCCGCGCGGGACGGGGACGTCCTCGTGATCGACAACGGCGGGCGGACGGACGAGGCCTGCATCGGGGACCTCGCCGTGCTGGAGGCGATGGCGGCCGGGGTCGCCGGGATCGTCGTGTGGGGGCTGCACCGGGACACGCCCGAGCTGGTGGAGATCGGGCTGCCGGTGTTCAGCTACGGCGCCCTGCCGCTCGGGCCCCTGCGGCTGGCCGAGCAGGAGCCGGAGGCGCTGGTCACGGCGCGGTTCGGGCCGCACCTGGTGGACGCCGGGGACGTGGTCCTCGCCGACGCGGACGGCGTGCTGTTCGTCCCGGGCGACCGGATCGACGAGGTGCTCGCGACGGCCGCGGACATCGCCCGAACCGAGCGCGCCCAGGCCGGGCGGATCCGCTCCGGCGACACGCTCCGCCGGCAGACCGCCTTCGACGAGTACCTGGAGCGGCGCGCCGCCGACCCGGCGTACAGCTTCCGGCAGCACCTGCGCCGGGTGGGCGGGGCCATCGAGGAGTAGCCGCCCTCAGAGCGGGCGGTGCATCACGTGGAGGCCGACGTATCCCTCGGTGGGGTGGCGGAAGGCCTCGGGGACGGTGCCGACGACGCTGAAGCCCAGCGATTCGTAGAGCTTCACCGCGTGGTGGTTGTTCGCCACCACCGCGTTGAACTGCATGGCGCGGTAGCCCTGTCGGCGGGCCCAGTCGAGGGTGTGCTCGACCAGGGCCCGCCCGATGCCCCGCCCGTGGTGGGCCGGGTCCACCATGTAGCTGGCGCTGGCCACGTGCGAGCCGTTGCCCGGGCGGTTGCGGCACATGTTGGCGGTGCCGACGACCGTGCCCGCGTCGTCCACCGCGACCACCGTGCGGTTCGGCGCGGGCAGCAGCCACCACTCGCGCCCGAGCTCGGAGGAGAGGTCCGGCGGGTACGGGAACGTCTCGCCCGCGGCGACGATCGCGTGGAAGAACGGCCAGATGGCCGGCCAGTCCTCGGCGGTGGCTTCTCTGATCTGCATGCGGACAGGATGGCCCCGGGCCGGCGGACCGGCCACCGGTTTTCCGGTGGGCGAGCGGGGCTCAGAGGAGCGCGGCGGACGGCTCGATCATCGCGCGGGCGGTCTTGGCGTCCACGTACTCGCCGAGCGCCGTCATCTCCCACTCGCCGGTGCTCTGGCGGACCAGCTTGCACATCACCACTCCGGTGCGCGGCTCCGAGTGGGTCAGGTCGAAGCGGACCAGCTCCTGTCCGCTGCCGGCGTCCAGCAGGCGGCAGTAGGCGTTCTGCACCTCGGTGAAGCGCTGCCCGGAGAAGGAGTTGACGACGAAGACCAGGCCGGTGACCTCGGCGGGCAGGCCCTCCAGGTGGACGGTGATCGACTCGTCGTCGCCGGTGCCCTCGCCGGTGAGGTTGTCGCCGGAGTGGGCGATCGCGCCGTTGAAGACGGTGAGCTTCATGAACCAGGCCGTCTCCAGCTTGCGGCGCCTGGCGTCGAAGGCGATGCAGGAGGCGTCGAGGTCGATGCTGCGGCCGCGGCCGGCGGGCTCCCAGCCGAGGGCCATCCGGACCGAGGAGAGGAACGGGCGGCCGTTCTTGACCAGGGACACCGAGCTGCCCTTGACCAGGTTGACCCGGCCCTTGTCGAGGGTGACCTTCGGGCGGGTGGCCGCGGCCGGTGCCGGCGGTGCGGCGGGCGGCGGGGAGGTCGGCATCGGGGGCGCGGCGGTGCGGGCGATGCGCGGGTCGAGGGGCGGTGCGGTCGGTGCGGGCGGCGGGGCGGACGGCATCGGGGGCGCGACGGAGACCGGAGGGGTCGCCGGGGCCACCGGGGTGTCGTCGACGGTGACGCCGAAGTCGGTGGCGATGCCCGCGAGTCCGTTGGCGTACCCCTGGCCGACCGCCCGCACCTTCCACGCGCCGTTGCGCAGGTAGACCTCCACCACGATGAGCGCGGTCTCCCGGCCGAGCGGCGGCGGGGTGAAGGAGACCAGCACCTGGCCGGTGTCGGCGTCGCGGACGGTCGCGGTCGGCTCCATCCCGGCGAACGTGCTCTCCTGGTCGGCCGGACTGGCCGTCACGACCACCTTGGTGATCCCGGCCGGGACGGCCCGGGTGTCCACCGTGATCGCGTCCGGCGCGCCCGCGCCGGCCGGGCGGTGGCTGACGCCGGGGCCGTGCGGCGCGTTGAAGAACACGAAGTCGGCGTCCGAACGCACCTTCCCGGCGTCGGTCAGCAGCAGGCCGGAGACGTCCAGCGCCTTGGGTGCGGTGACCTCGACGGTCACGCGCGCGGCGGACAGCGGTGCGTTTCCGCCGGGGGTCAGGACGGTGGACACGGACTCCTCCTCGGGTACGGGTCGGCGGCCGCACGGGGCCCGGTCGGGCCGCCGGGCCGGGTGCTGCCCACAGTAACGAACGTGGCCGCGGAGATGAGCCCGGGTCGCCGGAGGGACCGGCGGGGCCCGGCCGGGCGTCAGTGGTGGACGGGCGGGGTCTTCGACCGGGCCTCCGGCGGGGTCTTCGACGGGGCTTCCGGCGGGGCGGGCTGCCGGCCCGCTTGCGGTGCCGCCTCGGTGAAGGTGCCCAGGGCGGAGACGGCCCGGGGGTCGGTGATGCCGAAGGCGGCGGCGTTCCAGCCCTCCGCCGCGGCGCCCTTGCGCGGGGCCGTCGCGGTCGGGCGGGTGCCGCGGACGCCGAACGTGTAGTGCCCGGGGCCGACGTCGGTACCGGCCGGCGTGGTGAACCGGTAGACCAGGGCGCCCCGTTCCTGCTGGGCGGTGACCACGGCACCGGGCAGGTCCGTCCACGCGGTGCCGCTGCCCGGGGCCAACTCGCCCGGGGCGAGCCGGAACTCGGTCTGGAGGGCGGTGACGGGCTCGGTGACGCTGAGGCCGAGCACGTGCCGCGTGCCGTCGCGGCCGAGCGGGGAGACCTGGGCGACGCCGCTCAGGGGCTGCTCGGCCCCGGGAGTGACGTCGGTGGTCGCGCCGGTGTCGGGGACGCCGGTGGCGGCAGGGGTGTTCGGGGTGATGTCGGATCCCGGGACGGCCGGGACCACCGAAGGGACGGTCGGGAGCCGCGGCGTGAACGACGGGGTGCCGGACGGGAGGCTCGCGCTCGGGGACGGCGACGGCTGTCCGGACGGCTGTGCCGGCGACGGGGTGGGCGTCATCTGCGGGGACGTCTGCGGAGACGTGGACGCCGGTCCGGACGGCGCCGCCGGCCCGTGCCCCGCGGTGGCCCCGCGGCCCTGGGCGGACGGATCGTCGGTGGACGCGAGCCCGGTGTGTCCGCCCTCGGACGCGGCGGCCGTCGGCTCGGGCGTGCCCGGTCGGTGCGTGGAGGGAGCGGGTGTCGATGAGCCGGGGTGCGGTCGCGCGGGCCGGGAGGCGGACGGCCGTCCGCTGGGCTCGGGCGCTGCCGGGGGGTGCTCGGCGGCGGCCTCGGCCTGCTCGGTGCCGCTCCCGCTCGGGGTCGGCGGCGGCGTGGTGCCGACCCGGGCGACGCCGGCCCGCCGACCGACGCCCTGCTGCTCGTGCAGGAGCAGGGTGGTGGCGATGCTGATGCCGACGACCGTGGACATCGCCATCGCGGCGCCGGAGAACCGCAGGGTGGGCAGCCGGAACCGGCCGCCGAACGGGCGCGGCCGACCGTGCCGGCCGTGTGGCGCGGCCTCGTGCCGCACGTCCGGTACCGCGTCCTCGCGCACAGCCACCGGACCCCTCCCTCCCCGAAGTCGCCGTCGCAGTCGCCGCATTCTCCCACGGTCCGTGGCGCGGGGTCCGTTCCGGGAGGGGGTGAGCGTACCAGCGGGCGGCCACGTCGTGGACGGATTCCATCCACTTCGTGGACATCCGTTCATCGCAAGGAAGTTGACGGATCGTCCGACAAAATTGAGTAAGGACCGTCCGTCCGGGACGGGGGTGATTGCAACCTCCTTGCAACCCTTGCCCGCCCGGCCCGCGGTGGCGCAGTCTGAGAGCATCCCACGCCGTCCCGGAGAGACCGTCATGCCGCCCGACCCGCTGTCCGCAGCCTCCAGTGCACCCCTCGCCGCCACCCCCACGGGCGACGATGGGGAAGGCTCCACCGCCGCTCCGGCGGCGGTGGAGGAGGTGCTGACGCTGCGGATCGCGCTGGGCGAGGAGGTCGTCGGCGAGGTCCGCACCCGGTTCCGCTTCGAAGCCGCCCGTCCGTACGAGGTGCTGCTGACCTTCCACCTGGGCCGGCCGGACGAGGCCGACTGGGTCTTCTCGCGCGAACTCCTGCGCGACGGCCTGCGCATGCTGAGCGGCCAGGGCGACGTCAAACTGTGGCCGGCGTACTGCCCGTGCCACGGCTCGACGTTGCACCTCGCGCTCGAATCCCCGCACGGCAGCGCCCTGCTGGAGGTCTCCAAGCCCCGCGTGCAGGCCTGGCTCGACCGGACCTACGCGCTGGTCTCCGAGGAGGCCGAGCGCGCCTGCGGCCCGACCGACGCCCAGCTGGCCGCGCTGCTCGGGGGCGGCTGAGGGGCGCTCACGCGGGCGCGCGGGTCGGACATGCGGGGTTCGGGGACCGCCGCGCCCGGCAGGCGTACCGTTCCGGCGGCCAGTGCCGTCCGCAGCCGGCGCACGGCCGGGGCCGACGACGACGGCAGCAGGTCGTACGGATCGTCCGGGCCCAGCACCGTGACCAGCACCGACTCCGCGAACCGGTACGGCCGGTGGGCCAGCAGGCCGCCCAGGTAGCGGCGCAGCCGGGACAGCTCGGCGCGGACGGTGACCGTCCTGGCCGGATCCCCGAACAGCGCGTCGGCGAGCTGCGCGGCGGTGCTGCCGTCGCGTCCGGTGGCCAGCAGGAGCAGCAGTTCGGCGTGGCGCGGGCTGAGCGCGTGCGACCAGCCGCCGGCCGCGCCCTGCACCGAGAGCTCCGGCCGGTCCGCGCGCCGCAGGTCCAGGCGCAGCCGCGCCCCCTCCGGCTGTTCGGCGGCGAGGGTGCCGTCCCCGTCCGACGGCCGGACCGGCCGCACCAGCCAGCCGTCGGCCAGCGGTTCGAGGACGCACTCGCCGAGCCCGGGCACCCACTGGACGGCCGCGGCGCCCCAGCTCTCCGCGGGCAGGCGCAGCCGGCCGAGCGGAGGGAGCCCGGCCGAGGCGGCGGTCCATCCGGCGGCGTCCACCACGAGCGCGGGGCCGGCCACCCGGGCGAGCAGTGGGGCTGCCATCGTGCGCAGCTGGTGGAGCGACTCCAGCCGGTGGGCGCGCAGTTCGGTCTCGGCGAGGCGCGCTGCCGTGGTGGTGAGCTGGAGCAGGTACGGGCGCACGCTGTGGGCGGGGCCGCTGAGGTTGACCGCGCCGATGAGTTGTCCGGTGCCGGGGTCGTGGACGGGCGCGGCGACGCACGTCCAGGAGTGGTGGCTGCGCAGGTAGTGCTCGGCGGAGTGGACCTGCATCGGGCGCTGGGTGCGCAGCGCCGCCGCGATCCCGTTGGTGCCGACGCTCTCCTCGATCCAGCGGGCGCCGATCAGGAAGCCGATCCGGTCGGCGCTGCGGCGCAGGCCCCGCTCGCCCTCCTGCCACAGGACGTGGCCCTCGGCGTCGGCGATCGCGAGGATCAGCGGCGCCTGGTCCACGGGCTGGATGAGGGTTTCGCGGAGCACGGGCATGACGGCTTCCAGGCCGCTCGCCCGTCGGCGCAGTTCGACCTCGGCCGGGCCGAGGTGGATGGCGGCGGCGCCGGAGTCGGGGTCGAGACCGAGGCGGCGCAGGCGCTCCCAGGAGTCGCCGATCTCGGGGCGGGGTTCCGGCAGGCCCTGGCCGTCGCCGGTGGTGCCGGCGCCGGCGGGCTGCTGGGTGTTCTCGCGGGCGGCTTCCCGGGCGGCGGCGTCGGCGAGGGTGCGGTCGTGGACCTTGGCCAGTTCGGCCGCGGTCGGCGGGGTTCGACGTTCCGGTCGTCGGGTCTGCCGTCCGGTCTGACGCACTCGGGTTGCTCCTCGCCGCCGATCGAGGGCGCGTCGGGGTCGATGCGCTGACGAAAGCGTAAGGGGGAGGCGGGGGTCTGGGGACGGGGTCGGGGAAGTCGGTGTGCGGGGTGGCGGGGGTTTCTTCCGCGGGCGCTGGCGGCTGCGCCCGCCGCGACCCTCAGCGCTCCACGCGTCCGTCGTTGTGCTGGGCGGCCTCCACCGTGTGGTGCAGGTCGGCGGTCGCCTCCATGGTGGCCGCCGTGCTCAGTGCCAGGCAGGCGGCCAGGGCCAGGGCCACCGGGCGCAGGCGGGTGCCCGTCGGGGTCGGGCGGGGTTGCAGGAGGGCGGCCACCCGCCGCGGGACGGGGCCGGTGTGGGCCGCGGCCGCCAGCTTGGGGCGGGCGGGCGACGGGGCCCGGTTGGCGGCCAGGGCGGCGCGGCCCACCGCGCGGGCGGTCACGGTGCGGTCGCCCACCCGGGCCGCCGCCACCTCGTCGGCCCAGCGCTCCAGGTGGTAGCCGAGGGGCGCGCGCAGTTGCCGGAGCGCCGGGTGGATGTCGGCGGCGTGTTCGGCCAGGGCGAGGAAGAGGTGGTGACGGCCGGTGAGGTGGGCCCGCTCGTGGGCGAGCAGGGCCGCCCGCTCGGGGCCGCTGAGGGCCCGCAGCATGCCGGCGGTGACGACGATCCGGCCGGGTTCGCCGCGGTGCAGCCGGCCCGGGAGGGCGAAGGCGTCGGCGCGTTCGTCGTCGAGGACGGTGAGCCGGTGGTCGGGCGGGGTGAGCAGGTCCCGCGGGGTCCGGCGCGCGTCCTCGACGGGCAGGGCGGCCCGGGCGGTGCGCAGGTCGCGGTGGTGGCGGCGGGCGGTCCGGACGGCGAGGGCGGTCAGCGCGGCCAGGGCGAGTGCGGCGACGGCCGCCGCGAGGGGTGCGCCGGGCGCGGCGGCGGTGAGCCAGGGCAGGGACAGGTGGCCGAGGGCGGCGACCGGCGGCAGCTGGAGCAGTCCGGCGGCGGCGAGCAGGCCGAGCGAGCACAGGGTGCCGCCGGCCAGGACGGCGGCCGAGCCGGCGAGCGTCCAGGCGGCGGCCCGGGGGGACAGCGCGTCGGCGAGGCGGCGGGCCAGCGGGGCGGCGAGGAAGGGCAGCAGGAGGGGCGCCCAGACGGCGATCATCACGCGGTGCCGTCGCCCAGGAGTGCGCGGAGGAGCTGCTCGTCCTCGGCGGAGAGGTCGGAGACGAAACGCGCGAGCACGGTGGAGCGGTCGGCCTCGCGGCCGAGCTCGGTGTGCATGCGGCGGGCGGCGAGGCCCGCGGTGTCCTGGACGGTCGGGGTGTAGGCGTAGGCGCGGCCGGCCCGGGTCCGTTCGACGGTGCCCTTGTCGTGCAGGCGGGCGAGGATCGTCGCGATCGTGGTGCGGGCGAGGTCCCCGCCGAGCGCCGCCTGGACGTCCTGCGGCGTCATCGGATGCCGTGCGGACCAGAGGGCGGTCAGCACCTCGGCCTCCAGCTCCCCGGCGGGCCGGCGGGCGGACGGTACGTCGGACATGGCGGCGCTTCCTCCAGTTATCGTCTACAGTCATGTAGACCGTCTACGTCACTGTAGACGGTCCGGGCGTTCCACCGCCCTCCAACGTACGGGAGGTCCGCCAGCCTTGCTCCAGTTCCCCCTCGATCCGGCCGTCCACCTCGCGGTGAACCCGCTGGACGCCTCCTCGCTGCTCGCCGCCTTCGGCGCGCTCGGCATCGCCGTGGTGCTCTTCGCCGAGACCGGCCTGCTGGTGGGCTTCTTCCTGCCCGGCGACTCGCTGCTGTTCACCGCCGGGCTGCTCTGCGTGCCCGGTGCCACCAAGGGCCCGCAGCTGGAGCTGTGGCAGGTCCTCCCGGCGGCCCTGGTCGGCGCGCTGGCGGGCGCCCAGGTCGGCTACGTCATCGGCAGGCGGGGCGGGCGGGCGCTGCTGCGCCGCAGCAAGCGCAAGAGCCTGCAGGAGGGCGTCGAGCGGGCCGAGGAACTGCTGGCCAAGTACGGCCACGGCAAGGCGATCGTCCTGGCGCGGTTCATCCCCGTCGTCCGAACGGTGCTCAATCCGATGTGCGGCGTGCTCGAAGTGCCGGTCCGCTCGTTCACCTTCTGGCAGGTCGCGGGCGGTGTGCTGTGGACGGTGGGCGTGGTGCTGGCCGGCTACGGGCTGGGATCGTCGATCCCCAGCATCGACCGATATCTGCTACCGATCATCGGTCTGGTAGTAGTTGTCTCCGTGCTCCCCATTGTTCTCGAAGTGTTCCGCGCCCGTAAGGCGCGCCGTCACGGAGGTGACGCGTGATGTCCTCCCGGGCTCTCGCCGTGTTCGACGGCAGTGGCATCTCCGGCGGCCTCTACACCCAGGTCAACGGCTGGTCCAAGGCCGCGCCGGTGTGGCTGGACGACGTGATCAAGGTCTGGTCGGCCATCGGCCTCGGCCTGTTCGCGCTCTTCATGCTCCACGCGTGGTGGCGGGCGCGCGGCGCCGACTCGGCCCTGATGGCCCGGGTGCTGGCGACGCCGGTGATCGTGGTCGTCGCGTACGTCGCGAACTCCGTGCTGAAGGGCATGGTCGAGGAGGTCCGGCCGTGTGCGCAGATCCGGGGGAGCGTCCCCCTGGAGACCTGCCCCGGTACCGGTGACTGGTCCTTCCCCAGCAACCACACCGTGATCGCCTTCGCCGCCGCCACCGCGCTGTTCTTCGTCGACCGCCGCCTCGGCGCGATCGCCGGGATCTTCGCCGTCCTGATGGGCGCCTCCCGGGTGTGGGTCGGCGTGCACTACCCGCACGACGTCGCGGTCGGCATGCTGGTCGGCATCGTCGTCGCGGCGCTCCTGGCGCCGATCGCCGGGCGCTGCGGACCCCTGGTGGACCGGATGCGGGGCGGGGCACTGCGCCCGCTGCTCGGTCCGGGCGCGCTGCCGCGGTACTGATTCCGTCCCCCGCCTTGTTCGGGCGGGGCGGCGGGTAGAGCATGTGAGCCGGGCGTGGAGCCCCGTCGCGACGGGGAACCCGCCCGGCTCTGTCGTGCCAGCGGAGGGAGCGTCCGTGCCGTACCGACTCGACATCACCCAGGGGGACTGGCCCGGGGACCTCCTGCACAAGGGCGTCGAAGGCCTGCTCGCCGAGGCCATGGTGCTCACCCTCGCGACGGCGGGTCACGAGCACGGGCCGCACGCCAACCTCGCGTTCTTCGCCCACGACGACGACCTCGTCCTGTACTTCGTCAGCGAGCGCTCCACCCGGCACAGCCGCCACCTCGCCGAGGAGGCCCGCGCCGCCGCCACCGTCTTCCTGCCGCCGCCCGTCTTCGGCGAACAGCTGCGCGGCCTCCAGCTCACGGGCAGCGCCGGCGAGGCCTGGGGTCACCAGGCGGAGGCCGCCCTGGCCGCCTACCGGGCCCGCTACCCGTCCTTCGCCCAGGACGACGAGCTCCGCCGCCAGTACCTCGCCGGCGCCGGCGCGGCGGCCCTGTACCGCTTCGAGGTGGACGAGCTCACGGCGGTGGACGAGCCCAACTTCGGGCGCCGCAACTACCTGCGGGCCCGCGTGGTGCGGAGCTGAGAAACGGCGGCGCGGCACGGTTCTCCGTGC